>JBAQXX010000102.1:0-15413 GCA_049299735.1 Methanothrix sp.
TGAACGTCTAGCCACCTTTCGAGATGTAATGATACAAGATAGCACTATCATTCGACTTCATGAGAGCCTTGCTGGCAAGTGGCCGGCCACTCGTTCCAAGAGAGTTGCGGCGGGCGTTAAAGTATCATTCTTGACGAGTGCAGTAGCCAATGGTCCTAAAAGCATTTCGATACTGCCAGAAAATACAAGCGAAATGAAGACATTGAAAATAGGTCCTTGGATAAAAAATATAATATTATTAATAGATCTTGGATTTGATAGCTTGGGTTGGCCATGTCTCTCTGAGCTTTCCCCTGACGGCTCTTGTCCAAGGCAACATTCCACGCTTTTGCGTCCCCTACGACAACGGCCTTCTTATAGAAACCTTCTGAATCTTTCTTGTGGGAATAAGCCTCATCCAGCGTCGTTTTATCTGGAAAGAAGGCATAGTCGGGTTTCAGGGGGTCATGATGCACGCTTTCTTGAACCCCGTAATGATGACCGAGTTTGTCAAAGGCCGGCCTGATCAAATTGTGCTCCAGATCCGCCTCAACGTACCTTTCGAAATTTTTCCCTTTCCGGTCGAAGATCTCTTTTATTTGCGAGAATGTTTCACGGAGATGAGCATCATCATCCCATTCTGGGACCTTTTGGATCATATTCTCTAAGTAATGATTTGAAAAAAGGCCGCTGTTATTGAACGCATTCATTATCTTTGCTGTCTCCGTGGTTGCCGCCAATTGCCTATCCTCCGAGTAAGGATCTTTCATCATATCCAAAAGCTTTGCGGGAAGCAATTGGACTGCGTGGCCAGTGCATCACGGCGCGCAGCAGGCCGGCAGCCGGGGGAGATCCGGGGTCACAGGGATAGGCAGCAGATACCCGGGTGCCTTGCAGGCCGAAGGGAGATGCCTTTCAGGGGGCGGGAGATGTATGAGCAAGATCTCGTTTGACAGTCATTTGATCGAAGCGGACACATTTTGCCGCGCGCGTGCTCCTAAATGGTTGCTTTCAGCATGCTACGGCACAGGCATTTTATTTGATGGCTGTTTGATGGCACCTACAGGGGCCGGAAGAGCCACCCATCTATCGAGGGGCTCCGGCCCCACGGCCCCGGACTTACTAACGATCAGGAAAGGGCCGACCATGCCCACCAGGAGGGGCCTGACGCCTCTCCTCCTAACAAGATCCGCTTCGGGAGTTTTTGGATCTGTTTCTTCTTCCTGGGAACCGCTCGGGTGTTACACGCTATTGCAGCAGGGCTTCCTCAATGCCGGGAAAACTTGGATACCTGTCTGAGCAGGTCCATGGCCCCCGCCGCTCGTACAGATCGTCGCTCCCGACCTTGCCGGAAATTTGGGCAAAGATCCGTTTCCCGATAACCGGCCGAAATATTACTTTTTCCCGTTTCCTTCCCCATTACTCCCCCAATCCTTCCACCATCACCTCACCCTCTTCCGTCACATAGATCCAGGCATCTCTCTCCAGCGCCCTTTTCTTGAAGAGCCGGGGGGCTCTACGTCGCAGTTGCACCACAATATCAAGAGATGTGATGGGCAGACGCATCCCCAGCCCGTCCGCCGCTGCGAAGATCATCCTGGGCAGCTCGAAGACATCAGTTCCAGCCCTGGCCTGCAAGGATATGGGGGCGCGCAGCATCATCCACTGCTGAAGCGTCCGCTCGGCTCGAGCGATGTTCTGATGGGCGCGCTTCTCCAGGATGCTGATGTTGGAGCGGGTTGTGCCCAGGCTGTCTGCTACCTCCTGCTGGGACCGGCCGGCCAGGCGCATCTGCAGCACCTTAAGCTGCCTTTCCGTGAGAAATGAATCCAGGGAGTCTTCATCTACTGATTTGCTCTCGCTATCTTCGTCTGCTGTTTTAGGCATCATTTGGTCGCAAGGTCAGAATAGTCTTCCGAGATGATAAAAGCATCCTTCGACTCAAATCTACCAGGGCAAAGCTATCTCCTCGCTCTTGCCCACGGCCACCAGCCTGCCGGCTTGCAGCACGGCTACCCTATCGGCCAGCTTGCGACACTGCTGCATGTTATGCGTGGCCAAAATCACCGCAGTCCTGCCACCGGCCAGTTTCTGCAAGAGGCCGTCGATGGATGCGGCGCTCCCCGGGTCCAGATTGGCGGTCGGCTCGTCGAGCAAGAGAAGCTCCGGCTGCAAGACCCAGGCTCTGGCCAGTGCAATTCTCTGCATCTCTCCTCCGGATAGAGTATTGGCATCACGGCACTCATAGCCGGACAGCCCCATTGCAGCCAGGGCTTCTTTCGTCCGCACTCTCATCTCCCCGGCATCAACTCTTCCCCGCATCCTCAGGCCAAAGGAGACATTCTCCTCCACGCTTGACTTGAACATGACCGGTTTTTGAAAGACCATGGCCATTTTGCGCCGCATAGAAAGCTTCTCCCTTTCCGGCCTTCCGGAAACCTCTCTGCCGTCAAAAAGGATGCTGCCAGTTGACGGCTCATCGAGCAAATTGACCAGGCGCAGCAGTGTCGTCTTGCCCGAGCCGGTAGGCCCGATCAGCCCCAGGATCTCGCCCCGCTGCACTGTCAGGTCGATTCCCTTGAGAATCTCCGCTTTGCCGTAGCTTTTTCCCAGGGAGCTTATCTTTAAGAGCGCCATTCTTGCCTTCCTTGAAATCTATTGAGCAATAGGTTGATTGCCAGCGAGATGAATATGAGAATTATTCCCAGAGCCATGGATAGCTCCAGGTTGCCCATGGAGGTCTCCAAAGCTATGGCCGTGGTGAGAACGCGCGTGTAGCCACGGATGTTCCCTCCTATCATCATGGCCACGCCCACTTCGGAGAGCGTCCGGCCAAATCCCAGGAGCACGGCAGCTATGACCGCTACGCGGGCCTCTTTTATTACAGTTATTATTATCTGCATCTCAGTCGCACCCAGCGATTTAGCAGTGTCCCTGATGGGAGAGCCAACCCCATCCAGAGCGGTAATGGTCAGCCCAATCATAATGGGGCTTACGAGAATGGCCTGGCCCAAGATCATTCCGGCCGGGCTGAAAAGCAGGTTTAAGCCTCCCAGGGGCCCGGAGCGGGAGATGAGCAAAAAAACCAGCAGGCCCACTGTCACCGTAGGCAGGCTGTAGAAGGTCTGAATTAAAGTTATCAGCGCTCTTTTGCCCCAAAAGTGGCGAAACTCGATGATACCACCCAGGGGAATGCAGATGATGCCTGCTAAAAAAGCGGAAGAGAGCGAGATAAAGATGGCCCTCAAGGTGATCTCGACTACCTGAGGATCTCTCGCTGCAATCAGGTCAAGGGCCCGCAAGAGGCCGCTGCAGATCTCTTCCAACCAACTTCACCTAAATAATTTTATGCGGCGGCGCAAGAAGCGCTGGTGGGCACGGCGCACTCTGCAGCAGAGCAGCCGATCAGCTCGCAGTTTCCTCTGGCAGCCGAGAAGAGCGGAGTGCCGAATTTCTCAGTGCCATAGCTGGCAATCAGATCCTGACCCTCATCGGATACCAGATAGTCTATGAACTCATTAGCAAGCTTGCAATTGACGTTCGGATGCTTCTTGGGGTTTACGGCCATGGCAACGTAGACATTGAGCAGGTCGCTTCCGCCCTCAATGATGGGAACGAGCGTCAGATTTCCCTGGTATGCCATAAATGTGGACATATCTGAGAGGGTGTAGGCCTGCTTTTCATTGGCCATGTTTAAGGTTGCACCCATGCCCTGTCCTGCTTCGATATACCAGGGACCCGAAGAGTTGACGGCAGAATAGCTATAGCCGGCGTTCTTCCAGATCAGCTTCTCGCGGGCATGTGTGCCGGAGTTGTCGCCCCGAGAGACGAACATCACCTTAGAAGGATCGGCCAGGCCTTTTTCCATGGTGCTGGCCATAGCCAGAGAGGCATTCATGCCTTTTATGCCCGCCGGATCATCCTTGGGTCCGACCAGGAGGAAGTAGTTGTAGGCAATGCATCTCCTCTCCAGGCCCTGCTCGTCCTTGATGAATTTCAGTTCCCTCTCCTTGTCATGGACTATGAGGACATCCACGTCGCCGCGCTCGCCGTACTGGATGGCGATGCCGGTTCCGCCGGAGACCACGTCCAATGATACATTGTACTTCTCATCGAACTTCTCTTTGATCAGGTCCAATAGGCCGGTATCTTGCAGGCTTGTAGTAGTAGCCACCTTCAGCCTCTCTCCATCTACTGCCCAGACGCAGCTGCATAAAACGGATAGCGTCATCAGCACAAGGGCCATCTTCCGAAAAATTCTCGCCATTTCAATTCCAGCTCTAAATCACAATCGCTTACCATAAAAATGTTATGTCAGCTAATTCAATTAAATATCATAGACATACCACAGATGCTTTTGCGTCTTTCCGGCTCAACGACAAGCTATATCTTCCCTGACTTTTAAAAACCTATAACTGATGCAAAGCAAAAAGTCAAAGCCAAAAGACAGATCCATCCTCGTCACAGGGGGCGCCGGCTTCATCGGCAGCCATCTCGTAGAGACACTACTGACGGATAACGAGGTCACAGTCATCGACAACTTCAGCTCGGGGAAGAGAGAGTTTCTCGCCCCGCACCAAAATAATCCAAATTTTCATCTCATAGAAGCGGACCTGCTTTTTCCCGGTGCTCTGGAAAAGGCCCTGAATGGTGTGGATATGGTCTTTCACCTGGCCGCCAATCCGGATGTGAAACTGGGCGCAGAAAACACCCGCGTGCATCTGGAGCAAAATGTGCTGGCGACTTACAGCCTTTTAGAGGCCATGAGAAAATGCGGCGTTAAAAAGATCGCATTCACCTCCACTTCCACCATTTACGGCGAAGCGACAAGGGTGCCCACGCCTGAGGACTACGGACCTCTCCTGCCCATCTCTCTCTACGGCGCCTCCAAGCTGGCCTGCGAGGCGCTCATCTCCTCCTACTGTCACACCTTCGAGATGCAGTCCTGGATATATCGATTTGCCAATATCGTAGGAGAGCGGGGCACGCACGGCGTGCTGGTGGACTTCATGAGAAAGCTGCGAGAAAACCCCAGAGAGCTGGAGATACTGGGGTCCGGCAAGCAGAAGAAGTCCTATCTGGAGGTCAGAGACTGCGTGCAAGCTATGCAGTACTGCGTGCAGCATTCGGGCGAGCAGATCAATGTCTTCAACATCGGCTCCGAGGATTCTGTAGATGTGACGAAGATCGCAGATATTGTGGCCGGGCAGATGGGCCTTGATGATGTTCGATATCGCTACACGGGCGGTGTGGATGGCCGGGGCTGGAAGGGCGACGTCAAAGTCATGCAGCTTTGCATCGATAAGATCAAAAAGCTGGGCTGGAAGCCTTGCGGCGGCTCCGCCCGGGCGATTGAGGTGGCGGTAAGGGCGCTGATGATGGGGATTTAGTGTATATTTTAAAACAAAACGTGTGGAATGGGCTTATCTTACGTTGCTCACAGCCCATTTCGTCTCTTTCCACCAGTCGCCTTCCAGCAGGGTGGCATTGTAGCCCATGAGCCTGAGGCTGTAAATGAGCGAGTAAGCCTGCGGTGTGCCGTAGACGACGGCGGTTCCTGAATCCTCCAGGCGCCTGCCGAAAAGATCTTCCAGCGTGCCTGCATCCTTAATTTTGGAATTTTCATAGAGTTTATCCAGGCTTAAACAGATTGATTCGCTGCCCAGCCTGCTTTGGCCATATTCGGAAAAGTCTCGTGCATCCAAGACCCGGACATCAGATGGTTCAAGCATGCTCTCCAGGTTGTCGGGCGTCACCAGGAGCCATGGCACGATATGAGTGGTGTAGTTGCTGGGCGTGGGATATGGTGCATTTGTGGTGAGGCCTGCTCCTCCTTCTCGGGCCGCATCCACGCCTCCGTCAAGCAGGCTGACATCCTTTTGCCCCAGATAGGAGAGGGCCCAGAAGACGAACGCAGCACTCTCATCTGAATTGCCGTAGACAAGGAGATGATCGCTCTCATTCACTCCGGCATGGCTCAGCTCCTCTTTGGCCAGAGCCGGATCAAGAGTGCCGTTTCTTTGCAGATCCTTCCAGTACAGGCTTCTCGCTCCGGGAATATGCCCGAAGCTGTAATCCTGCCTGGACCTCACATCTAAAATAACCTGATTGCTATTGATGGATGAGGGACTGGTAATAAGCTCGGGCACTACATATCCCTTTTCCACAGGACCTGTTTTGGTGGCGGTTAGGGTATTGCTTGCCTGCCCGTTTAGCCCTGCCGCCTGGCCGTTCTGCTGGGCATTTTGTTGAGACTGCTCATAGGCCGCTTTTTTGGCAAGCCAGCCTTCCAGATCGGTCCAGTCCGGGCAGGTAGGACAGAACTCACCGGTCTCTGTGCCAGCCATTGCTGAGATTGTCAGAAAGCTCAGGAAAAAGACTGCCAGCAGGGAAAATATCAATGCAGCCGCCGTTGCCTCTCGCAGCCGAATAGATCGAGATAAACTGCCACCCATAATTGAATTCACTCCCTAGCTACGCAATCCTGCCACTATTTCAGGCTTGCTGAGAAACGGAAACTATAAATACACAAAATATGTTCATTGCAGCATCAATAAGTACTATGATGTACTAAATAAAACATCAAAATCCAGAACCAATTTCATACATAAAAGGAGAGGGCCGATTTGAGAGGAACATCTATTCGCATGGAGAGGATATTCAATCGTAGCACTGGAAACGCAGTCATAATTCCCATGGATCACGGAGTGACCGTCGGTCCCATTAAGGGCATAAAAAGCGTCAAGGCGATAGCCGATGCCGTAGCCTCTGGCGGGGCGGACGCCGCTATCGTTCACAAGGGTGCAGCCGTTTTCGGCCATCGCGGCTATGGCCGGGATTTGGGCCTGATCATCCATCTCTCCGCTTCCACTGCTCTGGGGCCCGACCCCAACAACAAGGTGCTGGTGGCGACGGTAGAAGAGGCTCTCAAGATAGGCGCGGACGGCGTGAGCATTCATGTCAATGTCGGTGCAGAGGACGAGAGCAACATGCTCTCCACTTTGGGTGAGGTCTCCAGGGACTGTCAGGAATGGGGCATGCCGCTCCTGGCCATGATGTATCCGCGGGGAAAGAAGATCAATGACGAATACTCGGAAGAGTACATAGCTCATGCGGCGCGGGTGGGAGCAGAGCTAGGTGCGGATATTGTCAAGACCAACTACACCGGAGATCCGGATAGCTTTGCTCGGGTGGTGGAGTGCTGCCCTATCCCCGTGGTCATTGCCGGAGGGCCGAGAGTGGATTCTGAGCTGGATCTGCTTACAATGGTCGAGGGAGCCATATCGGCGGGAGCGCGAGGAGTGGCCATCGGCAGGAACGTCTTCCAGCATGAGAATCCTGCTCTCATCACCCGGCGCATCTGCGGGGTAGTGCACAAGGGGCTTCATGCTAAGGAAGCTCTGGAAATCGCGTCGGCTGAATGAAATGGCAGGGGAGCACCCGCATGGCAAGCCGAGAAGCATTGCGATACGATCTTCTGGATTTCCTGCATTGCCTGAGGCCTGCGGTTCTCTTCCTTTGCCAGGATCGCATCCGCATCTTTTGCTGATCCTCATGCCCGTTGATCTATTTTCAAAAATGAGTCATTGAGCTTGCCGAGAGTCTCTACATTCATCTGTCCTAAAAGGCCGAGCAAATTCCTGAAAATAAGCAGTCCCGTCTTCTTATCCAGGTATACAATCTCGTCCAGATGTGTCTCGACATAAGATGTATTGGCCGTGCCGAATATCTGGCCGGCCATTTGGTCGATCGACTCATTGTGATCTCCTTTATTGATATAGCCCGAGAAGGGTGCGGCAGGGCCATCTTCCCACATGGGCTCCTATCAGTTCCGCTTCAGCATATGTGATTATATCATTTTCCGAAATGTTTTCTACCACAGCAAGATCCCCGAAAATTCCTGCATATGGATGATTCGCTACTAGACTCCAGGCAGCAGAGATAAAAAGGTACAGTTGCTCTACTTGGACTGATGAAATCATTAGGGGTCTCGTTCCGATTTCTATTTCTTATTTTACTTCTCCTTCTTTTGCAGCCTGCCGGTTTTTCTGCCGGGTCGGGTGACAGCCCCGAAGAGGCCCCTCATCTTGAGATCTCATCAGTCCGTGGCAATCTGGAGTTGGGCAGGCCCTCCAGCATCTTCGTTTTGCTGCAAAACAATGCCTCGCCTTCGGGAGAGCCGGATGAGTCCGGTCTCAATAAAGAAAATGCCCGTCGCATTGTGGCCGAGCTATTAAGCTCCGATGACAGGATTAAAGTCTTTTCTGGGCCGCAGATGGCAGGTCTTTTGCAGGCTGGAGAGAATGCGACAGTGCAGTTCACGGCCCTGGCTGAGGGCGCGCCGCTGGGCATTTATCCTCTGCAGCTTCTCCTCAACTATTCCCGGTTATCCCAGGTGACGGCCTCGGGAGAAGAGAGCATCCCCAATTTTGTTTTTACTTATGATAGCGTATCAATAGAGCTGCCCTTGCAGGCGGAAGTGGTGATCGGACCTAAGATAGAGCTGGAGGAGCTGAAGGGGAAGGCCGCTCCGGGAAAAGAGTCAAGCCTTGATATGATCCTGGTAAACCGGGGCGACGAGCCTGCCCATGAACTTAAGATGCAGGCCCGCCCCAGCCCTCCTTTTTTGATGGTCGAAAACGGGAACGACCAGCCGAAAATCGCCCCGGAGGAGAGCGCTTCTCTGAGCCTGACGGTATTTGCTGATGAAAATCTCACATCAGGATACTATGCTCTGCCCGGCAGTGTATCCTACCGGGACGGGCAGGACGGGGAGAGAAGGAGCCAGGACCTCACCCTAATGGTCTTCGTTGGAGAGGAAGCTTCATCTTCCTGGCTTTATCTGGGTGCGGCAGGAGTGGCTTTTCTGATCCTGGCAGGCGGCTTTTTGGGTTTGAAAAGACTCATGAGCGGACGGAGAAAGATACGCATAATCAGGAGTTAGAGCTGCGATGGTGCTCACCGCAAGGAGTAAAGCTACAACATCGCTTATGACCCTGGGTCTGCCTATGGGTGCGGCAATGATTACTGTAAGTAGGCGAACTAATCCATGTTGGCTGTATGGGCAGAGAAACACGGTTATTTTAGTAGTGCATTTAGCAATTCAGTTAATGAAAGGAGTAAACATTATGAATGATGATCGTATTGCCGGCAGAAGTACGTCGAACCGGGATTGGTGGCCGAACCAGTTGCGGCTCGAGATACTGCACCAGCATTCCTCCAAGTCCAACCCGATGGGCGAGGACTTCAACTATGCGAAAGAGTTCAAGAGCCTCGACCTGGCGGCTGTGAAGAAAGATCTAGCGGCGCTGATGACAGACTCGCAGGACTGGTGGCCGGCGGACTATGGCCACTATGGCCCTTTGTTCATTCGCATGGCATGGCACAGCACCGGCACCTACCGCACCGGCGACGGCCGCGGTGGCGGCGGTAGGGGCCAGCAGCGCTTCGCGCCGCTCAACAGTTGGCCGGACAACGTCAGCCTGGACAAGGCGCGTCGCCTGCTCTGGCCGATCAAACAGAAGTATGGCCGGAAGATTTCATGGGCCGATCTGATGATCCTCGCGGGGAACGTCGCCCTGGAAACGATGGGATTCAAAACGTTCGGTTTCGGAGGCGGTCGCGAGGACGTCTGGGAGACGGATCAGGACGTCTATTGGGGCTCTGAAGAGAAGTGGCTGGATGATAAACGCTATTCCGGCGACCGGCATCTCGAAAATCCGCTCGCTGCCGTGCAGATGGGCCTGATCTACGTCAATCCGGAAGGCCCGAACGGCAACCCGGATCCGATCGCGGCGGCAAAGGATATCCGCGAGGTTTTCGCTCGCATGGCAATGAATGACGAAGAGACGGTTGCGCTCATCGCGGGGGGACACACCTTCGGCAAAACCCATGGCGCCGGCCCTGCGTCCCATGTCGGGCCTGAGCCAGAAGCGGCCAGTATCGAGGAGCAAGGCCTCGGCTGGAAGAGCAGCTTCGGCACCGGCAAAGGCGGTGACACGATCACCAGCGGCCTGGAGGTCATTTGGACCTCAATGCCAACGAAGTGGAGCAATAACTTCTTCCGAAACCTGTTCGGCTACGAATGGGAATTGACGAAGAGCCCGGCTGGTGCGCATCAGTGGCAACCGAAGGGTGGCGCAGGCGCCGGTACCGTGCCGGATGCCCACAACCTGTCGAAGCGTCACGTGCCAGGCATGCTGACCACCGACCTCTCCCTGCGGTTTGATCCCGTCTACGAGAAAATTTCGCGGCGTTTCATGGAGGATCCGGGCCAGTTTGCAGACGCATTCGCTCGCGCGTGGTTCAAGCTTACGCACCGCGACATGGGTCCGCGCGCACGCTATCTCGGCCCGGAGGTTCCTGCCGAAGAGCTCATCTGGCAAGACCCCATCCCTGCTCTCAATCACAGGTTGATCGATGAGCAGGACATTGCCTTCCTCAAGGGCAAGATCCTGGCTTCGGGGCTGTCAGTATCCCAACTGGTTTCAACAGCATGGGCGTCGGCCTGCACCTTCCGGGGCTCAGACAAGCGCGGCGGTGCGAACGGCGCACGAATTCGTCTGGCACCGCAAAAGGACTGGCCTGTCAATCAGCCAGCTCAGCTGGCGAAGGTCCTCAAGACCCTGGAGGGCGTCCAGAGAGCATTCAACAGCGCGGCCTCCGGCGGCAAGAAGATCTCCCTCGCTGACCTGATCGTTCTTGCCGGCTGCACCGGCATCGAGCAGGCGGCGAAGAATGCCGGCCAAAATGTGACGGTTCCCTTCACGCCGGGACGCATGGATGCCTCGCAGGAGCAAACCGATGTTGAGTCCTTCGCCGTGCTCGAACCGGTCGCGGATGGGTTCAGAAACTACCTCAAAACCAAATTCTCGGTATCGTCCGAGGAGCTGCTGGTCGATCGGGCGCAATTGCTGACGCTTACGGCACCCGAGATGACGGTTCTTGCTGGCGGCATGCGCGTGCTCAATACCAACTTCGGAGGGACACAGCATGGCGTCTTCACGAAGCGGCCGGAGGCTCTGACCAATGACTTCTTCGTGAACCTGCTCGATATGAGCACGGAGTGGAAGGCGGTATCGGACGCCAAGGACATGTTCGAAGGGCGTGATCGCAAGACGGGTGAACTGAAGTGGACGGCAACGCGTGTCGATCTAATCTTCGGCTCAAACTCCCTTCTCCGGGCCTTAGCGGAAGTCTACGGATGTGCGGACGCTCAGAAAAAATTCCTGCATGACTTTGTAGCGGTGTGGAATAAAGTCATGAACCTTGACCGTTTCGACCTAGCCTGATAGTAGCATAAACGTAAGTCTTCTGACAGGGCCGCAAAAAAAAACGGTCAGCTAACCACCGGTTCCAGCGGATGGAGTACCGCCGCCGCTGAAACCGGAATGTTCAGATCTTAGGTCAGGCGCAAGAAGCGCTCCTGGGCCTTCTCCAGGATCTCTGCCTCGCCCGGTATGACCCCATTGCGCATTAGGACCTTTCCGTTGACTATGGTTGTGTCCACGCCTCCGGCCATGCTGTAGACCAGATGGGAGATGATGTTTGTCGCGGGACAGAACCACGGCTTTTGCAGGTCGATGAGGGCCAGGTCGGCCAAAGCACCAGGATGTAGGCCCAGGTTGAGGTGGAAGGCCTGCCAGGCGTTTTCCGTGGCCAGGCGCCAGACCTGCGTTGCCGTGAAGGCGGCGGGAGTGTGATAAGCGTTCTTTTGCACAATGGCGGTGGTCTTCATTTCCTCAAAGAGGCTGAGGTTGTTGTTGCTGGAAGCTCCGTCCGTGCCCAGACAGACGTTTACATTCGCCTTCATCATGGTGTTGAGCGGAGCAATGCCCGAGGTCAGCTTGAGGTTGCTTACGGTGCAGCTAACCACATTGGCCTTTCTCTCCGCCAGAAGGTAGCAGTCCTCCGGAGAGAGCCAGACGCAGTGCACTGCAGCCAGGCGATCGTTTACCAGGCCCAGGCTGTCCAGGTACTCCACGGGGCTCTTGCCTTTGGAGAGCAGAAAGCCGTCCACTTCTTCTCGCGTCTCTGAGAGGTGGATGTGAATCATGGCTTTGTGCCTGTCTGCGATCTCTTTGGCCCGGAGCAGCGTCTCCTCAGAGCAGGTGTATGCGGCATGGGGGCCGACGGCCGGGGTGATCAGCTCGTCGCCCTTCCAGCGGCGGATGAAGGGCTCCACCTGGGCGAGCATCTCCGGCTTCATATCGAAGACCACTCCGGAGACAAAGGCGCGAAGGCCCATCTCTTTTGTGGCCTGGGCGGTGGCATCCGGGAAGTAGTACATGTCACTGTAGCAGGTGATGCCGAAGCGAATCAGCTCCAGGCAGCCCAGCTTCACCCCCCAGCGAACGTCCTCTTCGGTTATCTTGGCCTCCAGGGGCCAGATCTTCTCCTGCAGCCAGGGCATAAGTTCCATGTCGTCCGCATAGCCGCGCAGCAGCGTCATGGCCAGGTGGGTGTGGCCGTTGATGAGGCCGGGGATTGCCAGCTTTCCCCGCCCGTCGATCGGCTCGCCGTCGCTCTCATCTTTGAGGTCGCGGCCAATATTCGCGATCTTGCCTTCTTGGATGAGGATGTCCCGGCCAGGTTGCAGATGTCCGGATTCTATAATGGAGACATTTTTGATCAGCATCAGAGAACAATAGCTGCGAGAGATAAAAAGATTATTGAATCGTCAGGCTTAAGATCTAATGGTCCAAAGATGCCAGGCTGAGCTGAGGTAGCCAAGCGGCCTACGGCGCTGGTCTTGAGGTTTTGGGCATCTGGCCTGAAACAAGGTAACCAGTGGTGCATCGCACCTCGTGAGTTCAAATCTCACCCTCAGCGCTTTCTTTTACTGGTAATTTTTGCATCAAAGCCAATCTTTCGGCCCGGCTCATGGCAATCCTTCAACAATGGAAGCCTGGTCTTGATGGTCTCGCCGTCGCTTCGGCAGTCCAGTGAGCTGTTCCGGAAGCTGCAGGGTTATTTGGCGATGCTGGAGCCCGTGCCCATCAGGATTGAGGACACCAAGCTGAGCCTGAAGCTGGATAATGGATCGCGTGTTATCTCTCTGCCAGGATCAGAGGGCACCATCAGAGGCTTTTCCAGCGTCTCTCTGATAATAATCGACGAGGCGGCCAGAGTAGGAGACGATCTTTACTACTCTGTGCGGCCCATGCTGGCCGTCTCCAGGGGGCGGATGCTGGCGCTTTCGACTCCTTTCGGCAAGCGCGGCTGGTTCTTTCATGAGTGGTCGGATGGCGCACTCTGGCAGAAGCACGCTGTCAAGGCGCTGCAATGTCCGCGGATATCCAAGGATTTCCTGGAGGAGGAGAGGCGGTCCATGCCTGCGGCGTGGTTTGATGCGGAGTATATGTGTGAGTTCACAGAGGCGGTAGACAGTGTGTTCAGCTATGAGCAGGTCATGGCGGCAGTGGCAGAAGATGTTGAGCCTCTGGATTTAGGAGGAGAGGAATGATAAAATTCTTCGTGGGACTGGATTTGGGTCAATCCCAGGATTACACGGCCCTGAGCATCCTGGAGCGCTTGAAGAGTGATAAGGAGTGCGTCTATCATGTCCGTCACCTGGAGCGAATTCGAGGTGCGCCATACCCGTCTATTGTTGAAAAGACGGCCAGGATAATGCAATCTCCGGGGCTGAAAGGCTGCGCTTCTTTGGTGGTGGACCAGACGGGGGTGGGAGCGCCAGTGATTGATCTCTTTCAGCAGGAGGGACTGGAGCCGGTAGGAGTGCTGATTCACGGTGGCGATAAGGCATCGCACGAAGGGCAGAGCTGGAGAGTTCCGAAAAGGGATCTGGTTGGAGTTTTGCAGGTGCTCCTTCAGACTGGGCGGCTCAAGGTGGCTGGAAAGCTCAAGCTGGGCCCGGTCCTTTCGCAGGAGATGCAAAGCTTCAGGGTTAAGATCGATCCCATGACAGCGCATGACAGCTATTCTGCTTGGAGGGAGGCGGATCATGATGATTTGGTTCTATCGGTCGCGCTGGCTGCGTGGTGGGGAGAGAATGGGCCGAAAGAGGCACCCGATTATGAGTCCGGGGGTGGTGAGGAGGAGGTCGAAATGGAGGAGGGGGACAATGTGAGATGAACTGCTGGCGGACGAGGCGAAGGACGCTATTCCAGCCAGCTCCCACCTCCAGTCGCCTTTGTATCGTCATCAACTCCTCCTGGATCTCCTTGGCCGTCTCCAGCTCCATGGTCTTGCTTACCATTGGCCTAGGCTCGATCGCTCCAAGCGCATCCAGGGCCAACTCATGAGTATGCCTCCAGAGTAGCCTGTGCTCCTAGCATCTTCGCATCGGCCTTCCAACCTTTGGCCGGAGCCTGCTCACTGTAGATGCAGAATAACCGGTCGGCCAGCTCGGTCAGCTTTTGCACGTGGGGGGATCCAGCGCCGGCGCGTAGAGAAGGATGGTAACCTCCCTGGAGTTCTGCTTAGGGCCTGGGCCAGGTACTCCACCATTTCCAAGTCATCCTCGTAAAGTTGCGGGTCGTGCTCCACGATCAGGAAGATGTGGTGGTTCTCCTGTAGGAATCGATATAAGTACAGTACCTAGGCCTCCAAATCCGAATTGATTTTCATCATAAGTTGGGACTTTAAGCTTCTTTATTGCATTTCGGGCAGATGATTGAAACCGCATCAGCCCTCGTCAATCTTCTTCGATGATAGTGAGCTTGCGATATCCTCCTCCATCTCTTCTTTGCACTCGCTCAACAGATTGGCTTTATCGTTCACACACCTGCCAGCCGGACCCATTTATGGAGCAATCCTTAAGGCTCAACCAAACCATAAGTATTCCTAAGGCCCTATCTCCGGAATACAATTTTGATATGAACGGGAACTATTTTTATACCAAGGAGCATGATAAAAGCTCGGAAGCAGTTTATGGATATAGTAGGCAATCAAGGTATACAAAAATCCCTAGTGAATTTGTTTTAAGGAAGCTAAGAAATCGTCCTGTGACCTCTCTTCCATTTCCTTACATAAACAGGCGAAGATTTTCATTAAATCTGCAAAATCAGGGACAATTGTCTGCACAGCCCTATCTTCGTACGATTTCATAGTAACTTCTAATTCGAGGATCTTTCTATCAACTTGCAACATTAAATCGATTATTTTATCATCTTTTGAGTTTTGGATTATAGGAGGCGATATCGAAAATCGTATATCTTGAGTATTTAAAATAATATCTTCATATAAAATTTGCATTACATCTGACAATTTATTTTTTTTGTCATTTTTCGAAAGTTCTTTATATGCATTTTCGAATGCCTTCCACATCTCAAGATATGAAATTACTTAATCGTGGGATGCATACTGAACGCCCTGATCCGAATGATGAACAAGTTCATGAGTAGATTCTGACCAGCGATTTTCTATTGCTTTGTCCAGAGCATTCATGGCCAGTTGGCTGTCTATATTTCTGC
>JBAQXX010000103.1:0-6071 GCA_049299735.1 Methanothrix sp.
GCGGCCAGAGCGACAGGGAAACTCCTGAACCCATTCCGAACTCAGAAGATAAGCCTGCCCACGTTCTGTACTGTACTCAGATGCGCGAGCTCTCGGGAAATACAGATCGCTGCCGTGCTCACCTAACATCTCTTTTGTATCTTTAACTGGAGCTACAGCTCCCTAATTACTATTATCTTAATCTGGCTGAGCAATGCTGAACGGTCGATGGGGCTACAATGTGCCCTGAAAGGCCAAGATGCAGATCGCTGCCGTGCTTACCTAAATCTATTTTGTATTCTGATTGCTTAGATTCTAACATTTAGGAAGAGAGCCTCTTCTTTAGATAATCCACAAATTGAATCGCAGACTTATATAAATTATATATGTCTTTTGCAGTTTTATCCAATGGATATGTTGCAAAGTTTTTGTGTACTAATTCATTTCTTATAAAACCAATTTCCAAAAAATCGTTTACTGAATTTCTTAATGCTTCGTTTGACTTTATCTCTTTTTCAATATCTTTTTTAAATTCATCTCCAAAAAGAGAATAGAATTTATTAGCTTTTCTGCCCGGCCAATCAAAATATGAATGATATTGGCGATCAATTCCCTTTATTTTGGTAAAGGAATATATCATATTATTTCTAGAATTTATGCTTATGAATCTTAATAAGGCGTCATTGATTTCATATTCAAAAAAACTTGCAATAGATAGTAGCAAAACTCTTTTAAAATTATTGTCTGCATCATTTCTAAGTGAGATTTCTTTGTTTTCTTCAAGGTAATCTAATAGAACTGAGTAGTCATTATATATTTTATCAATGACTGTATCGAGCATAGAATCATCCCTATCCTATAAGGGATTTTCTTGCCGTTTCTAGCCTTTTCTCAACTTTAATTTTATTGGTGGTATGAGATTGGGTCAAATCGACGAAGGCGGTATTTTCCTTTAAATTCCAAAATTTATCCTGATCAATATCTTCAACATTAAAATTTCTATTTTCATATGGCTTTTTGCAGACCGCACTAAATATGGCTTCATACATCGCAATATTAAATTTACCCTTTTTGGATATAAATGCTTTATCTCCTAAGGGAGTAATTTTCTCCAAAAAGTAATAAAACAAATTCTCAAAGTAGTCGATATCATTTGCAGGCATTTTCTTTGCGCGTTTCGAAAAGGAATTAAGGAATCTTGTCATTGTCGGTTTATACTTATTCCCACAGATTAGCATTGCGTATCCTCTCAATACTATTTCTATATCCTTCATTTGCATGTCTGGATCTGCTTGCCCAATTAGCTTTCTCCATTTGCTGTCTAAGTTAATTCTCTTAAGCATTCTATAAAAATCCGAATAATAAAGGCTTGCTCTTATCTCCTGGGGAGTTAAATTAACGCCGCCTGTATTTAGTCTATTAAATATTTCAAATATGACCGAATCGTCATTCGGTGGTGCATTTTGTTTGATAATTATCATCCTGATTGGACGTAAATCGAAGGTGCCCTTATAATCTCCGAGGGTTTCATAATTTAATTTATCTAATTTATTCGTTTTATCTGATCTCATTTTTGGGAGTTTTAAATTGAATTTAATAAAATATTCGTCATCTCCCAAAATTTCTTCAGGTATTTTCCTTCTTTCGTCGTAAATCTCTCTTAATTCGGTTCTTTTTTCTTTTTTAGGAAATCTTTTATTAATAAAATAATAAATTGTCATTAATCGTTGTTGTCCATCAATGACAAGCAAATTGTTTCTTGATTTCTCGTAGAGAAAAATTTGTGGAATTGGTATTCCTGTTATAATTGATTCTATTAATTTAGAAGCTCTCTTCAAATCCCAGACATAATTTCGTTGAAAATCGGGTATATTTATAACACCAGATGCTATATAATCATAGATTGTTTTAACATTAAAGTCATTGGGCGAAGATGTTACGTCATATTCCGTAAATGAATAGTCTTCATCGACATCATAGTCCCCCTCAAATTTATTATTTCCTTCTTCATTAGTCATTTTCCTCTCGCCTCGGGTGCAACAAGTTTTCTAAATTTGATTCAACATTATCGATCTACTATAAATAGATATGATTTGAATGTTAAAATCTAGATCGGGAGAAACAGCTCTAATGATCCTGGGACTATTATATAATTAGTCTCTCCTGCAGCTCCCAAATACCTTCTTGTCATCATAATACGCCCTTTTTCTCGATAGGTGTTCTTCGCTCAAGGTCTTCTCCAGGATGCATTGGAATAACCGTGTGCCTGCATCAGAGTGCTTCATAATGAAGCGGTTTGCTTTAGATTTCTTGCTCAACGCAGCTTAATCGATTGTTTATCCAAAAATTGGAATGCTGTAAAATCGAGTTCTCCCAGCCCCATTTTCTCACATGCCCGCATGCTCCGCCGCCCCCGGCCACCGTGCGAACTAGCGTCCCCACGCACGGGCGCGCGCCCCTGGCGGCGGGCGCTGTGATTGCGTCAGGCCCGGAATATCCTTCCGGTAAAGAATATGGAAGAATTAGCAAAGGCAAAATAATATATCATCCCGCACAAATGTGGCCCATTGAAGGAGGAACGACTTTGGCATCAAAGTTAATAAATTTAAATCTAGCAGGTGCGCTTCTCTTCGTCGGTGGTCTGCAATGGTTTATGACTGTAATGGCAGCTGAGACTCTATTTCCTGGTTACAGCACCAGGGCGAATGATCTGAGCGACCTGGCATCAACAATTCCTCCAAATTTACTGCCCGTCCAGCCATCAGCCATTATGTTCAATGCTACGACATTTCTTTTGGGTCTGATGATAATTATTAGTGCATTTGTTATTTATCGCGCAAATGGAGAGCGGCTTTTTAGTCTTCTTTTTGCCCTTTTCGGCGCGGCTGCAATGAGCGTTGGAATATTCCCCGGAGATGCAGGAATTATTCACGGATTGGTGGCATTGGTCACGTTTGTAGCATCATCGTTATCAGCCATGGCGGCTTATAGGCTGGAAAGAAGGTCTTTCGCCTGCATCTCCGCGGTGATTGGCATTCTTTCGCTAACCGTGTTATTCTCAGCATTTTTTCTGGGCGAGACGTCGCCATTCTGGCTGGCATTTGGCAGAGGCGGGGAGGAGAGACTTATTGCCTACCCAGTAGTGCTATGGGTCACTGGATTCGGAGGCTATCTGATGGGAGCCGCTTCAACGAATGATTGAGCTTTGTATTCGGGAAGATGCCCCGGGTCGATTTTCTCCCCGGCTTCCCAAACCTGCTTGTTATCCCCACCGAAGGCTTCGCCTGCGAGCGATAGTCGATCCGAATTGCAGGTGTGCCTATCGCGTGTGGCTCATACAGGACGTCACGCGAGGGGAGCAGCACTGCTATTGACTTTGATGTAACAGCTCTATGTTTAGGCTACTGTGCGCCCGAATTGCGGCAGATAGCTGTGGCGCTCACTTTGTTTTCTATTTAAACGCAAAACTTGGCTGCTCGCGGCGCAAATGAGCAGTCGCTTTTTCGCACAAGGCTTACCACAGGCCCAATGCGGCACTTTATAAGGAGTGATGGTAGATATACGTTCGTATGAAGTCCACAATAGATATCGTGAACGTAGTGGCATCTACAAAGCTGGCGGAAGCGTTCGACTTGCCCAAGATCGAAACTGAGCTGGAGGGCGCGGTGTACAACAAGAAAAAGTTTCCCGGGCTCGTCTACCGAGTCAAGGCCCCTAAAGCTGCTTTTCTTATTTTCACTTCTGGCAAGATAGTATGCACCGGGTCCAGGAACATAGAGGATGTTCGCACTGTCATCATTACACTGGCCAGGACGCTAAAGTCAATCGGCTTCGATATGATCGACGTGGAGCCGGAGATTCGCGTTCAAAATATTGTGGCCTCTGCAGATCTGAAAACGGACTTGAACTTAAACGCCGTCGCCCTGGGCCTGGGCCTGGAGAACATAGAGTATGAGCCTGAGCAGTTTCCTGGACTGGTTTACAGGATCAAGAAGCCTAAGGTAGTGGTGCTCATCTTCAGCTCCGGCAAACTGGTGATCACGGGCGGCAAAACGCCGGAAGAGTGCGAAGAAGGCGAGCAGATCGTCAGGCAGCAGCTTGAAAACATGGGGCTACTTTAAAGACTTCTAAAAATAAGATCAAGCTTCAAGACAATTTAGAAAGGGAGTATGAGCCTTCGGGGCGAAAGGGATCCACCCAGGGGGGAAGGCTCCAAAAGATTACCTGTATTTTTAACTATTTAAGTTTAATTAAATGTGTATTGGCGCATTCTGGGCTGGAAATAGTCATCATAGTAATATTCCTATTCCTGATAGTAATAGCTTGGCGCTAGGTTTTGGAAATTTCGGATAGCTGTGTCTCTGCCAGCCTGGCCACGGCATAGGCCGGGAACACGTCGGATATCCTGGCCCCGTACCTTTGCGATAATCTCAGGAATTCCAGTCCCAGGAATGTTGCAGCCTGCGCGATCATCTCCTCGCCGATACCCGCCGCCGCCACTGTTGTTAGGCCGTGTTTTTCCACCTGCCTCTCCATGGCCGCGACGAGAATACTCTTCTGCCTCTCGCAAGCCTGCTCGGCTATAGCCAGGGCACCGGCCTCACCTATCTCCTCCAGATCGGCACATACAGAGCGTGCCAGCCGGCGCAGTGCTGCATCGTGGTCTTTTCCCGCTCCGTCGGACGTTTCGCAGACATAGCGCTCCTCGGAGATCCGGCCTAATGCCAGGCGGGCATCGGCCATGATGGCGAAAAACTCAGGCGCAAGCGGCACATTCTGTCCTTTGATACGTGCCGCGGGCAGCATGGCATCCAGCCGCGTTCTTAGCAGGCCCATGTAGACTAAATCCCCTGCCGCCAGGCGCAAAAAGTCCGTCTTAGCTGCAAGCGACCCTCCGCGAATGGGGATGAGGTCCGTGGTAGTGCTTCCCATGTCAACAAAGAGGCAGTCTCCTACCTCGCGTGCCAGAAAGGCAGCGGAGGCAGCCCAGTTGGCTGCGGCCAATTCCAGGGGATCTGTCCAGGAAAATCCCCCCGTGCCCCAGAAATAGACCGGGCAGGAGAAAGCCCGCTTCACGGCTGCAGTAAGGCTTGAAATGCCCTCTCGCTTAGTGGAGAAGCAATCGGCCAGCTCACCCGTGATGACTACAGAAACGGCCCGCGGCCGGCGCGCAGCAAAGCGGCGCAGCACCTCGTCCAGGGGCGCATGCTTCCAGAGAGGCAGGTAGACGCTTTCCGCTAATCGCCCATCCGAGCTTGCTGCTTTGGTGTTGGCTCCACCGATATCCAGACCCAGGATCATTGGCTGGTTTGAGACCTTTCGAACCATAAAAGCTTTAGGTCGGAAGGTATCTTTAAGCCACCAACTTTCGGAGATCATGATCATGGCTGCTAAGGAGAAGTTTGCTGAGCCCACTTATCTGGAAAGTGGATTCGGAGAGCTGGAGTATAAGGTTATAAAGTCGGAGATATGCTGCCGCTGCGGCACCTGCGAGGCCTTCTGCCCCAGAATTGAGCATGTTGAGAACAAGCCCGCTCTGGTAAATTACGATCCCCTCTGCGGCCTGTGCTTCACCTACTGTCCCAGGACTTTCCTGGAGATGGGAGCAATGGAGTCCAAGCTCTTCGGCCGGACGCGAAATGCGGATGAGGCCCTGGGCATTTTCAGCAAAGCCGTTTCGGCCAAGGCGAGAGAGGCTTCTGCCCAGGCCCAGGACGGCGGCGTTGCAACCGCCCTGCTGGTGCAGGCCTTGCAGTCGGGAATGATCGACTGCGCCATTGTCACTGATAAGGACGGCGAGTGGAGGACCGTAACCCGCCTGGCCACAACAGCCGACGAGATTCGTTCAGCAGCCGGGACCAAGTATACCATCAATAATAGCGTTCTGGCGGTCAAGGATGCTCTGGATAAGGGATACCAGAAGATCGGATTTGTGGGCACACCCTGTCAGATCCAGGGACTGAGGAAGGTCAAGCTGCTGGATGAGCCTTACCAGTTCGGCCAGGACAGGATTGCTCTATTGGTAGGTCTATTCTGCATGGAGAACTTCGACTACGATCTTCTCATGAAGGGCCTCGTTAATGGCAAGTTCG
>JBAQXX010000104.1:0-3739 GCA_049299735.1 Methanothrix sp.
GCATGTGGAACAATGTCTCCAACACGGCAGAGTACGGAGGCATGACCCGCGGCCAGAGGATCATCAATGAGGAATCACGCGCCGAAATGCAGGAAATTCTGGCAGAGATCCAGTCCGGCGAGTTCGCACGCGAGTGGATTTTGGAGAGCCAGGCAGGCCTTCCCGTCAAGAAATCTCTGGAGAAGATGGAGGCCGAGCACCCCATCGAAAAGGTGGGCGCAGAGCTTCGGTCCATGATGTCCTGGCTTCAGAAGAAGTAAAGCAGCAGCAACAATAAGTGCAGTATTCATACAAGAGTGCAAGCCTTGCCGGGGCAGGAAGGGCATCTGCCCAAAAGAAGCAGGGCTTGCAGTTTTTGCATTTGATCCACGAGTATGAATGATATTTAACTCTCAGCCATTCGCATTGCTTCGATTTTAGGTTAATGGCCTGATCTCATGGCAGCTTAGCAGTCTCATTGGAGTGAAATTTTTTTTCATGTTCTGCAATGGCACTCATGACAAGATCTCTGTATGCGGAAGAAGGCGGTCTCTTTAGACCAATCACCAGAAGATCCCTGACGACATCGCTTTTGCTGCGACCGGAAGCCAATATACGATTCTCAATAGCTTCTAAAACATCATCATCTACAAGCACAGATAATTGTTTCATGTGTTATGTTATATGATAATATTCATTAATAAAGTGTTCGCGGCCAATCAATAATTATCATGAAATATGAGGCGAAATCTTGATATACCATAACATATTATGATATAATATGAAATCCGATACCGCAAAAACGGCTGTTCTCCAGGAAGAGACCAGGATTTTCAATACGCCACAATGGATTATTGAGCACTCCAATTCGTATCAGTGGATGAAGAAGAAAGGCTTCAAGACGGAGACGGAAATGCGCAAGTGGTGCTCCGCCAACTACATTGACTTCTGGGATGAGATGGCCAAGACCTATATCGATTGGTTCAAGCCCTACACCCATCTTCTTGACGACTCCGAAAAGCCCCATTACAAGTGGTTCACAGACGGCAAGGTCAATGTGGCCTATAATGCTGTGGACAGACATGCCCACTCCGCGAAAAGGAATAAGGTAGCTTACTATTTCATAGGTGAGCCATTGGGCGATACCAAGGCAATCACATACTATCAGCTATACAGGGAGGTCAACAAATTGGCCAATGCCCTGAAGAGCATGGGAGTCGAAAAGGGAGACAGAGTAGTCACATATCTGCCCATGATTCCAGAGCAGCCCATCACCATGCTGGCATGTGCTAAGATTGGAGCCATTCATACGCTGGTGTTCTCCGGATTCTCCTCCGGCGGCCTGGCCAGCAGGGTCAACGATGCTGAGGCCAAGGTCGTCGTTACTGCAGACGGCTTTTACCGGCGTGGAAAGCCCCTGCCGCTCAAGCCGAATGTGGATGAGGCCTTGAAGAACGCACCATCCGTTAAGAAGGTGGTAGTCGTCAAGAGAACCGGCGTAGCTGTTCCCATGACCGAGGGACGCGATGTCTTCTACGATGATTTCGTAGCCAGCCAGTCAGCCAAATGCGAGACCCTTGAGCTAGACCCAGAGGACAGGCTGTTCATCCTCTATACCTCCGGAACAACCGGCAAGCCAAAGGGAATTGAGCACGCCCACGGCGGTTATGCTGTCGGCGTCGCCCAGACAACATCCTGGGTACTGGATGTTCATGATGATGATGTCTATTGGTGCACGGCTGATGCCGGCTGGATCACCGGCCATAGCTATGTGATCTACGGCCCACTGATCCTGGGTGCCTCCAGCATTCTCTACGAAGGCTCTCCGGACTTCCCGGATCTGGGCCGCTGGTGGTCCATTGTTGAGCAGTACGGCGTCTCAGTATTTTATAGTGCACCCACCGCCGTCAGGATGTTCATGAAGAGCGGTGTGGAATTTGTCAAGAAGTATGACCTATCCACTATCAGAATTCTGGCATCTGTGGGCGAGCCGCTCAACCCCGAGGCCTACATGTGGTTCAGAAAGAACATAGGATCGGACCAGGCACCCATTATGGATACCTGGTGGCAGACTGAGACAGGATGCCATGTTGTTGCCCCGCTGGCTATGACACCCGAGAAGCCAGGTTCCGTTTGCTTCCCGCTGCCTGGTATGAACACGGATATCTATGATGAGGATGCCAACTCCGTGCCACTTGGCTTTGGCGGCAATATCGTTCAGACTGCACCCTGGCCATCCATGCTCCGTGCCTTCTTCAGAGATGAAGTCAGGTACAAGAAGGAGTATTGGGACATGTACTGGCAGATCAAGCCTGGCACATACCTGGCCGGAGACAAAGCTACCCGGGACAAGGATGGCTACTGGTGGATTCAGGGAAGAATCGATGATGTGCTGAAGGTAGCCGGGCACAGGATCTCCAACGCAGAGGTCGAGTCCGCGGCCGTCTCTCATCCTAAAGTCGCTGAGGCAGCCGTTATCGGTGAGCCCGATGAGGTCAAGGGCGAGAAGATCGTGGCCTTCATCATCCTCAAAGAAGGAGTAGCTGAGGAAGAGGCCCTTAAGAAAGAGATCTCCACTCATGTCAGGAAGGTTTTGGGCCCGGTTGCTTACCCGGACAAGGTTTTCTTCGTTAAGGACGTACCCAAGACCAGGTCCGGCAAGATCATGCGCCGTGTTATCAAGGCAAAGGCCCTGGGCAAGGAGACAGGAGACCTGTCTGCTCTGGCCAACCCGGAGGCGGTAAGCAGCATACCCCTCATCAACTAGTTTAACGATTCGTACCTCCTTTTTTTTGCTTCTGTTGAGTCAGCCTTGTTTTCAATGACATTCAGACGGGCACATTCGCTCCTGTGTGGATTCTGGAGAGTCAGGCTGGTCTGCAGGTGAGAAAGTCACTGGTGACGCAGGAGATTCACAGCATTGCCGACCTGATCGCGCATTGAGCGAACAGAGTTCATGCGTGATGGGTTATCGGCAGGAAATAGGGCGCCGGGTCGACAATTTTTGCATGGAAAAAACAAGCGAGAAGAAACTTTATATCATGGGAAGTAGTAGCATGGTGTCGGACGGGTGCGGCTACACCTGCGCCCGGACGCGATGCCATAATGCTATGGCCTCGGGATAAACGATTATAACCCAACAACAACTACATCACAGGAGGGAGGAGCAGTTCCAGAAGCGCGGCCTTCGGGCCGCGTTTCGGGTGCTGTAAGTCTTTGTATAGATTTTAATGTGTTTTATAAATTATGGGCGATTTGTTGGAGAACTATAACGAATAATATATCAAAAGAGCAAGAGATTTTAATAAGATCATTTACTGGAAATAAATTAAAAGATGATGAATTTGCTGCATTTTTCAATGAATTATATATGTTTCTTAACAACAAGTCAAAGCATGAACTAATTGATCCATGCGTCTTCGGTTAGCTGATCATTTATGCCACAATCATTATAGATTCTCATTAATTTATCAATAGTAATAGTCAATTTAATAAGATTTATATAGAATACGTGATACATCATATAAGTTGGGGGATTAGCATGGTAGCGTGCCGCAATTGCTGTAAAATTCACAGTGGCCCTGTATCCAGATTCTACTCACTCCTCTAAGGATAAATACCTATTACCAGTTACCCAATCCTCATTGATATCCATCATGATGCAAACCGCTACCCTCAATAGTGACTGATCATTTGGGTACGCTCCAGACACGCGACTTCTTCGTTTCAGCTCCTTGTTGATTCTTTCTAGGCCGTTAGT
>JBAQXX010000105.1:0-11981 GCA_049299735.1 Methanothrix sp.
AGCCAGCATGGCGAAGGCGCTTACATGTAATGTGGGGAAAGATGAAGAAGATTGAAGCTATAATTCGGCCCGAGAAGCTGCACCTGCTGCGGGGCAAGCTGGACAATAAGGGCTTTTCGGGAATGACCGTGACTGAGGTCAAGGGCCGGGGCCGGCAGAAGGGAATCGCCCTGCAATGGCGGGCCGGAGACTACCGGGTGGAGTTCCTGCAGAAGATAAAGCTGGAGATGGTGGTAGAGGACAAGGATGTAGAGGCTGTCATCGACCTCATCTGCGAGTTTGCCCAAACGGGCGAAGCCGGGGACGGCAAGATCTTCGTCTATCCGGTGGAGGACGTGGTGCGGGTGCGCACGAAGGAGCGGGGGTGCGTGGCGGTTTAGCGTCACGCTCTCAAACGCCACGATCGACAGATTATTTATGGCTCTTCGCTATTTCCTGTGGGTAACCTCGGGATATCGATGATCGGTATTCATGATCTAAAGTTGCTCTGAAGTTCGATCAAAGAGATGAATGATAGCGGTAAATCGCCCGGGAATATGGACTATCGACAACCTCTTCTTAGGCGCGAATTTTCTCTCCTCAGGACCTACCCACACAAAACAGCTAGGAACCTTATTTTATTTTGTTTCTTTTGCCACCAATCGTTTTTAATTTTGCAGTAATCTTCATAGTAATATTTATACGAAAATCGAGTAACAACTACTTATGATGAACTGCGACCCCCCGGCAACTAATTTGAAAGATGCCTACAATGCGGCAAAGCTGGACCCTCTGCAAAGCGGAGATCCTCGTTGGGTTGACTGCAGCAATGTGAGGGGTGGGACCGATGTTGTTGGGCTTCTGGCTTTAAGAATTGAAGGATCAAGTCGATCAACGTCTCAATTGATCAGCGGACACCGGGGCTGTGGAAAATCCACCGAACTTCTGCGCCTGGCAAATCGACTGGAGAGGGAGAAATTCCTGGTAGTCTACTTTGCCGCTGATGATGATATTGACATGGGCGATCTGGTTTATACCGATCTTCTACTTTCTATAATTAAGCGCCTGGAACGTACACTATCCGAGAAGGGGATCAAGATAGATGAACGCCTCTCCAAAGGCATAATGATGTGGTTTGCTGAAGTGGTCTACGGGTGGAAGGATGAAGCTGTTATGGAGGCGGCGCTCAAGACGGAATTCGAATTGGGACTGAATGCGCCTGCCCCTCTTCCGATAATTGCCAAATTGCTGGCCCGCATCACCGGCCAAATCCGGACCGGCCACGAGATACGAAAGGATATTCGCCTCAAGCTGGACCCCCAGATCTATCCATTGATCGAGCGAATCAATGAGTTCATCCGGGCCGCAATTCCTGAGATCCAAAAGAAAGGGTATCAAGATCTGGTGCTGATCATCGATAATCTGGATCGCATTGTTCTGCGGGTGCTGGATGAAAAGACAGGAAGAACAACCCATGATGCCCTTTATCTGGAGCACGCCGAACAGCTCAAAGCCCTGGATGCGCATATTGTCTACACCGTTCCCATTTCCATGTTCTATTCCCTCAAGGCCACTCAACTGGCCGGAGCTTTTCCCAATTATGAAATTCTGCCTATGATTAAAGTCGAGGAGCAGGACGGGTCGCCTTGCCGGGAGGGCATCGACCTTCTCTGTGATGTGGCTGGAAAAAGGATCGATGTCGAGTCGCTATTCCAGATCGGTGTAGTGGAGTTTCTCGCGGAAAAGAGCGGAGGGATGCTGCGCGATTTCATAAGGCTGCTTGGCTACACTGTTGAGCTGGACCAGGCGGAAGGCGGAAAGATTCCTATCTCCAAAAAAGTGGCGGAAAAGGCATTTCGACGTCTAATCAATGAGTACGGGCGCATGGTCCCTGATGAGCATTTTGATCTTCTGGCAAAAGTGGCCAAGAATAAGCAGGTGCGAAATGATACCGAGCACCAGGCCATGCTCTACAATCTCAGCGTGCTGGAGTATATGAATGGAGAACGCTGGTGCGATGTTCATCCTGCGGTGAGGGAGTTGGCGGAGTTCAAGAATGCCTGCAGACAAATTGAGTAAGTTCGCGGACGAGGCGAAACCAAGCAGCACGAACTCCTCGTTGCAGCATCCTCTTTTGGGCGAAGCGGAGATATCGCCCCAAAATCGAGAGATTTTGCTTCAAATAGCCAGCCTCATTCGCCTGGCAGAGAGCTTTCGTCTGGGCTTTGTCAAGTGCAACCAGCCGGTTCAATGTCGCCAAATGGCTGCCCGGCTGAAGGAAATGCTGGCGGGTGATGCGAATATCATCTATGTGGAACTGAAGGAGCCGATTGCAAGCTTGAGGAGAGCCGTCCTGCAAGCACTGGTGTCGGATAAATCAGACTATGCTGGAAAAAGAGCGATCATGGTCTTCGGCTTTGAGCATTCAGTGCCCTCGCAGGGTCCGGCCCCTGCCTTGGATGAGCTGAATCAGTCTCGCGATAATTTTCCTGACTCTTTCTCGGGTCCAGTTCTCATCTGGCTGCCGGATTATGCATTGACTCGCCTGGCCAGGGAGGCTCCGGATTTTTGGGGATGGCGCAGTGGTGTTTTTGAATTGGCTCCTGAATTGGGAGTAATCGCTGCAGTTGAGAAGATGGCAATTGTGGATTCATTTTCGGATGGATTAAACTTGTCAGAGAAGATGGAAAAAGCTTCTGCCTTAGAAGGCTTGATAAGAGATTATCAGGAGCTGCCGAAAGGGGAAAGAACAGACAGATCTCTGGCCACTGTCCTTCAAAGTCTGGGTAATATTCGTTATCAGCTAGGTGAGTATAGTGAGGCACACCGGCTCTACCTGGAGAGCCTCAAAATCTCTCAAGATCTAGGAGATAGGAGCGGCGTTTCCGGGTCGCTTCACCAGCTCGGCATGTTAGCTCAGCACACGGGCGATCTAGACGAAGCCAGACGGCTCTACCAGGATAGCCTCAAAATCTCTCAAGAGCTGGGGGACAAGAACGGAGTTTCTAGGTCGCTTGGCCAACTCGGCATTCTAGCTCAGGAAACGGGCGAGCTGGACGAAGCCAGACGGCTCTACCAGGATAGCCTCAAAATCTTTCAAGATCTGGGGGACAAGAACGGAGTTTCCAGCTCCTTTCACCAACTCGGCATGCTAGCTCAGGAAACGGGCGATCTAGACAAAGCCAGACGGTTCTACCAGGAAAGCCTCAAAATCTCTCAAGAGTTGGGTGACAAGAACGGAGTTTCTAGGTCGCTTCACCAACTCGGCAATTTGGCTTTCGCCACGGGCGATTTTACCGAAGCAAGACAGCTCTACCAAGATAGCCTTAAAATCTTTCAAGATCTGGGAGATAGGAGCGGCGTTTCCAGGTCGCTTCACCAACTTGCCAATCTGGCTTACGTCACGAGCGATCTAGACGAAGCCAGACGGCTCTACCAGGATAGCCTCAAAATCAAACAAGAGTTGGGAGACAAGAGCAGTATTGCTTTAACCCTAGCCCAATTGTCTTTGCTTGAAGAGAAAGAAGGAAATTTTGACAAGGCTCTGGAGCTGATCCGACAAGCAGAGTCTGCCTTCATGGAATTGGGCAGTCCAATGGCGGCCCGGGCCCAAGCGCAACGGCAAAGACTGGAGAAAAAGGTCGGATGATCCAAATTGAGCAGGAGGTCTTATTGCCAGCCCTCAAATGCATCGATCCAAACCGTAGTTGAATACGTATGCACTTTATCCCAATCGCAGCAAGCTGCGG
The DNA here is from genome assembly GCA_049299735.1 of Methanothrix sp. Classification (GTDB taxonomy): domain Archaea; phylum Halobacteriota; class Methanosarcinia; order Methanotrichales; family Methanotrichaceae; genus Methanothrix. Next base: position 3,729 of record JBAQXX010000105.1, read on the forward strand.
GGTATTGCGTCTAAAAATAAAAAAATGTCGGCTCCGAGGAGGCGCCGCGGCTAAAAAAATAATAGGCAGGCTAGAGAGCCTTGCCGTCCGTCTCTCCCGTCCTGATTCGGATGGTCTTTTCCACAGGCAGGACGAAGATCTTTCCATCGCCGATGTTCCCGGTATGTGCTGCTTTTCTTATCAGCTCAACAGCCTCGTCTACTTTTTCGTCCGGGACAACGATCTCCACCTTCACCTTGGGAAGCATGTCCACTTTGTATTCTTCACCACGCCACGTCTGTGTCATGCCTTTCTGCCGTCCCCGTCCCTTTACCTCGAGTGAGGTCAGGCTTACATAGCCTGCCTTATCAAGGGCATTTTTTACGTCTTCTACCTTGGATGGTCTGATTATAGCCTGTATCATTTTCATGTTCTCACCCCTTCAGAAGAATCTACCGGCATGCCTTCACCGGTTTCTTGAGTCACAAACTCCGGATAGGCGGAACAGCCATGCTCGCCTATATCCAATCCAATCAGCTCTTCTTCTTTTGACACGCGAAGGCCGATGGTGTGCTTTAGCAGGGCAAACAGTATATAGCCCGTTCCAAATGCCCAAAGGCCGACAGTTGCCGCGTCAATGATCTGAGCGATCATCTGGCCGGTATTGCCTACGATAAGGCCGCTTACTCCTCCATAGGTGCCGTCTGCGAAGATTCCCACTGCCAGAAGGCCCCAAAGACCGTTATAGCCGTGTACTGCCACAGCGCCCACAGGGTCGTCTACCTTGAGCACCCAGTCGTTGAACCTTATGCCGTACATTACTATTAATCCAGACACCAATCCTATTACCACAGCCGCCCAGGTGGCGATATAGGCACAGGATGCAGTAACTCCTACCAGTCCTGCCAGAGCGCCGTTGCAGGTCAGGGCAATGTCCACCTTCCCCGATCTCAGGAAGGTCCAGTAGCATACCAGCACTGCGCCGGCAGCTCCGGCCAGGAAGGTATTGACTGCTATCACGGATATACGAAGATCCGTGGCCGCCAGTGTCGATCCCGGGTTGAAGCCGAACCATCCGAAGAAGAGCACAAATGTGCCCAGGACAATGTAGCCCACGTCGTGACCGGGTATGGCGTTGGGTGTACCGTCTCGGTTGAATTTGCCGATCCTCGGTCCGAGGTGTATTATGGCCGCCAGAGAGACAAGGCCGCCGATAGCATGCACCACGCCGGAGCCGGCGAAGTCCCTTGCGCCCACTCCAAATGGCAGAGTTGCCAGCCAGCCGCCGCCCCAAACCCAGTGGCCGTAGATGCTGTAGATGATAGCGGTAACAATGCCGCTGTATATGAGGTAAGCCTGCAGCTTGAGTCTCTCTGCGCAGGCACCGGCGACTATGGTAGCAGCAGTAGCTGCGAAGACGACCTGGAACATCCAGAACATCATGGTTGAGACATCGTAGGCATCTCCCGTGAGAAACCACCCGCTCCACCCAATTATACTATTGCCGTCTTCAAGGCCCGCGTAAAGCTTGGAGCCTCCGAACATGAGTGCGAAACCCACCGCCCAGTAGGCCAGGGCACCTATGGAGAAGTCCATGTAGCTCTTGGCGAAGTAATTGACTGTGTTTTTCACCCTCAGGGCACCGGCACCGAGCAGGGCAAACCCGGCCTGCATGAAGAAGACCAGGGAGGCTGCAATGAGGGTCCATGCGAAGTTTGTGGCGATCTTCAGCCCAGCTACATCATCCGTATAGGTACCAGAGCCGTTCGGATCGCCTGCCATTGCCATGGTTGTTAGTAGCAGCAATAGTACAAAAGCACTTGCCGCAATAGTTGCATACTTTATCATTTTCATACCCTTCCACGATCCTTGATGGGAGATGAACGGGCTGCAGATGCTATAAAAACTTTGTTAAAATATTTTCATACTAGTTATGAGAAACGCATAACCACATCACATTCTAAATAAATGTGCCGATTATCTCTCTCTAATCTTCTATGTCGCATGATTATTCTAACCAAGCAGCTACGGCCAACCACAAAGGCACGAAGGCATAAAGGACGCCCAAAAAGATTCGTGGCGGTCCTCCAGCTTTTCGATCTTTGCGGGCTGTGGGTCAGCTGCGCCCGGCTGCCCTGCATGTAGCCTTGTCGGAGTCCACGGCTCGCGCTCCTGGCCGCTGTCCGTGGGGCTGGCTGGCCTGGGCTGCGATGTCGTCAAGGCGGGCGCTCGGGCAGCTCTTGCATGGGCGCGCGTGCCTGCGTGGGCTTTCGACCTTGGGGGGCGAGAGATTGTTACCGCATTCAGTGGCAATTCTGATCTCTAAAGCCGATACCCTAATTAATGTCTAAACTAAACAAGCTAGTTTATGATAGCAGTTCGATATCTGCATCATCGATTTGTGCGTAATGGTGTATGGGGGTGACTGCTACGAGCAACAATGAAGAGGAGGATGTCCTGTATGATATGATGAAATTGTTTATTTCATCAAATAATATAATGAAGATGATTGGATCAATAGTAGGCGGAGGAAATAGAATGGACCCTGGTGAATGCCTTCTATGCAAGAGCAAAATGCGAGAAGGGACAACAGAATTTGTCGCGAGAGTTGGTGAGCAGGTAGTAGTAATCAAGAACATCCCGGCATTCGTTTGTCCGAACTGCGATGAGGCTTATTACTCTATAGATACTCAAAGAAAAATCGATCGCATCATGAAGGCTTTTCATGAAGGAAGATTGCTCGCAAAGTCACTTGCTGCGGGCGAGGTTGATCTGAAGGCGCTGGAAGCCTGTCAGCCTGCGGCATGTGCTGCAATCGAGGATCTTTGAGTTATGTGATCGACAGTAGAAGTCCAGGCTGAGCCGCCATGCGGGGCGCGTGCAGGCTCCCACATGGGCGCGCGGGCATGCGTGGGTTTGCGGCATGGGGGGCCGATCGGGCCTGCGGTCAAGGGGCGCATGCCTTTGGGATGAGCAGATTTTCCGGGGGCTGGATTTTTGGAAATGATGGTGGATCGCTATTAATATTGGCTGAGAATTATAACCGACCAGCTACGGGCACCACAAAGACACAAAGCGCACAAAGGACGCACAAAGACGTTCAAAGAGTAATTCTCGGGCCGTCTCCGGCTGGCCGATCCTTGCGGGGCCGTGTGCCAGCCGCGCCCGGCAGCCTGCATGCGGCATCCTCGCCTCGGGTCCCGGCTGGGCTCGTTGCCGCCGCTCGTGAGCCTGCCGCCAGCGGGGCCGGTCGGGCATGCGGCGATGTCGTCAAGGCGGGCCGGATTGCCTGGCAAGCGCTAGTGCCGGGGGATGAGAGGGTGGACGCCGGGAAAGCTCGCCCAATTCTTTGACAGGCTTCTCGGAGTTTTAGTTTTAGTCAGTGTCACGAGGTGATGAGAAATGTTTATCGTGAGTAGATTTGAGGATACAAAATGGTCGATTGCTTGCTGACAATACTGGTATGGTTCATCATAGTCTCTATTCTAAGGAATGCCGACAGATTGAAAACTTCACATCAGCCTTAATTTTTAAAATTTCCTCTTCTGGTCCTTCTATTTGATATCTGTCTAATAGAGAGAGATCCTGACGAGTACCCTTTATTTTGAGGAATGCAGCAACAACCAGAAGGCCTCTTGAATTGCCATTTAGTCCTAACCATCTTTCAATGATTGCCTGAGCTCGTGGATCATGTCGCTTATCGAATTTCTCGACCCAGTGAGTAAAATGCCACATGAGGTCCTCCAAATCCAAACGCGAATCCGCGGAAAATTTATCTAATTCTTGCAGCAGATCTTCATCAGCAGGGTAAAAAAGCATTCGCCATTTTTCAGTGATATTCTTGGAAATATACTCCTTGTTCCATTCAGGGATTCCTATGCGTTGACAGAATTCTGCTATGTGCCATAGCATATCATCATCAAGACGACTGAGGTATGGTGCTAATCGTTCCAAGTGTTGTGCTGTAAGGTACTGTTGTCTTCCCTGTTCAAAAAATCCAAAAAGCCAGTCAAGTTTTTTAAATATGGGTACACTGCCTGGACATTCATGAATACTTGAATCTGCAAGTTTCAGGGTTTTTTCAGTACCAACATAGAGTGCTGCTTGGACGAATCTAGGAATGCATTTGATATGCTTCCAATATTTATCCAGCAGTATTTCTGCATCTTTAGATGGAATTGTTGTTAATAATCGCGAAATATAATACGTCGTATCATTGGAATAATTTGTGGATTCATCGGGAATCTCCATCTTTAATGTCTCCATATAATGTTCGGTAACTGCCATGATCTCACAACACCAAATATTGTGTACAACATTAAGCATGTGTATGTCAGTTAACAAAAACGATGCTAACTGCCTTACAACACTCATATCACCGAGCTGCGCACGCTTACGTATTGCCATGCGAGAAAGCGACGACTCTGAAGGTATTTCTCTTAGGATATCAAGTTGTTCTTTCTGAGCGCTATTGATCCATATTCTAAACGCATGATATTTCACTTGCTTATTGGTACTATGCAAACTCCATAGCATCTTTAGCCTATCCATTGATGGCGGTGATAATCTGCGACGGGCAGGAAGTTCTGGATTCCAGGTATCTGATAAATCCATGGCAAAAAAAGTCCCCTTTTCTTTAGCAGCAAACCGGACCATGTATTCGATGGCCTCTGGTGCGTCGATGCGTTCAAGCATTATCGCAATGGGCCAACGCAAAGCCTCATCTGTGTTATGCACGCTAATAAAATAATTAATGGCTTCATTGCTAATGCCTCGCGATATGGCAAAAGCAAGTTCCTCCGAAACTTGATTTCTTGGACCAGGTTCATATTTAGATTTTCCTTTATCAGGTAAGCTAGCTAAATAGTTCATCATCGGCCCAAGAAGTCTATCCGGTCGTTTTGTACAACATCGGGATCCTGCCCAAATCGCTTCGGCAAGGACGTATTCTTTATCGCTTGCAAGATTCCAGCAATGAGAAATTTCGTTTTCTAATTCAGCAAACTCCAAAAAGCCCGCTAGAGCCAAGCTTCCTTTTCTTTCTGTATCAGTAGAACTAACTGAGGTTAACAATTCTTTGAGTTCATCTACGAGCTGTTCCTTGTGTCGTTTTTTTGCGTGATCAATGATTTGATCTCTCAAATCGTCACCTGTGTCAATAGAAATTCGGTTACAATATTCTGCACCACTTTTTGCACAGCCATTGCGCAAGCGAGATAAAAGAATTGGCCAATAATGAGGTAATTTCTCCGTTATTTCAAGAACGGCTATAGAATCTGTATCTATCAAACTCCAGCAGATTGAATTAACGATTGAATCCAAAAAGCCTCCAGTCGTTAAATTCTTTTCTACCCATTCATTAATTATGTCTATGACTTTTCTGTGGTAGTCTAAAGTAGGATTGCCGAAATTCTTAAGGGCCTCAAAAAGAACCAATGGATGATATTCTGCAAAATCTCGAATAGTACTTTCATTTTGAGGAACTAATATAATCGATTTGCCAATTATTTCTGCATAATAAGGTTCCCGCAATATCTCTCGGTTTAATAGAGGGGCTTTAAGTATCGAAATCATCATCTTTACAAGTAATGTTTCCCTGATACGATCGTGGCGAAAAATAAGTCTATTTTCGCGATCTGTTAATCGAATAAGTTTTTTGTGGCGGATGAGTTCACGCAGAATTTTAAGCTTTTCGCGATCTTTTTCAAACCAAACCTGAATCTCTTCCCAAGAAGGATTTAACCGTCTTTTTCTCAACATAAGTGCGCATACTTCGGAAAGAGCTTTCATGTATTCATTTTCTAGATATAATGATTCTTTATTAGAAGCAACTTCCTGAATACATTGATTTATGAACCTTTCTACAACGCCATCTGCTATTTCGTTCAAGTCGTTTAAGCTGATCGAATTGGATCCATTTATTAGCTGATAAAAAAGGCCTATTAATACAGGATCATTACCTAATTTGGTGCCTAAAACACGGTCTTCAGCACTTGTGAGGGATACACCCGCAGCAGAAGTTGCTAACCTTATAGCAATTAGCCCCTCTTCGGGTGTCAAGAGTCCTATAGATACCGAATGTACCCAAGAAATCCTCCTTTGATCAAGGTTCCAAACTTGGGTCCAGAGAGGACATATAATAAAATACATTTGAGGTGAATTCCTTGTGTCATTTACCGCATCTGATTGAATTGGACGTGACCAATTGAGTAGTCTATTTATAATTTTATTATGTTCATCAATTCGATTTATATCATCAATAACTAATATAAGTTTTGAACCTTCTAGAATATATTGGCGAATATATTTATCTGGATCTTTTTCTAGATGCGGATGCAACTCTCTCAAAGTCTTATCGACTACATTTTCAATTGATGTGCAATTATGAATAAACTCCGCTGGCACCCACAAACCATATCCATCGGATTCGATATGCTCTTTTAATGCTTTATATGCAGCAACGCTCTTGCCAAAACCAGAGTCACCAACGAGGACTTGAAATGTATATTTATTTTCGAGAATCCCTGCGCGGATAAAACCATCTATCGTGCGCGGTAGCCATGACTTTGGATCAGACAGTTGAATTTCTTTTTCATATCGGGCTAGACTCTCTTTGCATATGTAGCTTAATAGTGACTCTGATAAAAGCTCAGCCTCTACGCCAAGATATTGACGACGAAGCCAGTGACCTTCAGGCTTATTGTCCAAGAAATAAACCAAACGAGATTGCTCCCAAATGCGACAATTAAGCCTAAGCTCTTTTGCTTTTTGTAGGGTATCAATTGCTAATTTGTCCGCCATGTCAATGCGTTGATTTGTTACAAGGATTATTGTAAAATCTGCTTCAGGATTTTTCGCCTTAATTTCTTGAGCCAAGTTATATGCTTTTATAAGGTCTCCTTCATCGTCTTTGAGCCATTTATTTCTAAGGTTAGTTCTATCTGTAGTAGTAAATTGAAGAAATAAGAAGCGGTCGGGTTTGCTTCCAGGAACTAGGCAAAATCCGTCTATTGGTGACGGAATGGTTTCTCCTTGAGCATTGATGCCGGTATGAATCACCGATGAGCAATCGCTGTCAGCACCACGCAGAATTGACATCGCTAAGAGCTCAAATTTTCCACGATCTGTCATTGCCTCGAGAGCTTCAGCCGTATTCAATTAAGTGTTGACCCCCAATATTTAATCAGGTTTGACTATGTATCGAGAATATATAAATTATCGCTGGCATGCAGATCTGGAGCCATCTATTAATTGGCTCTTGATGCATATCACCGGGGCACAAAAATAAAAGATTGCTGTGAAATCATGCGAATTATATGCCATCCTACTAAAAACATCACGTTGTGATTTACTCTCACTCTTCGAATTCGTTCCAGTCAAATCCCTTCATACCTTTTCACAAACCCTCCGCAAAATTCCGATATCGCCCGCCATCTTCTCAAATAATTCCTTATATCCTCGCTCTCACCGCTATCTTGGAGGTGAGGCCAAGACCAGCAGACACGAGCAAGCACTCCTTTCAGGAGCTTATTCCTAAGAGTTGGGCCACTCACCCAACTCTTCCAGCATGGCGGCGGAGCCAGTGCGAAAAACCGGCAGCTCCCCAAACTTAAATATAAAATATTAAATAAATTAGGTGCAATATGAGGCAAATAGCCATCTACGGCAAAGGCGGCATTGGCAAGTCGACCACCACCCAGAATCTCACCGCAGCCCTTTCGACCATGGGCAAGAAGATCATGCAGATCGGCTGCGATCCCAAAGCAGACTCAGTGAAGATGCTTATGAACGGCAGAAGGCAGCCTTCCGTTCTGGACACTCTCAGAAAAGAAGGCGAGGTACAGCTGGAAGACGTACTGAAGGTCGGCTTTGGCGGCATAAGATGCGTTGAGTCCGGCGGTCCTGAGCCCGGCGTGGGATGCGCCGGCAGAGGCATCATCACCTCCATCGGGCTGCTGGAGAACCTGGGAGCCTATACCGACGATCTGGACTATGTATTCTACGACGTCCTGGGCGACGTTGTCTGCGGAGGATTCGCCATGCCTATTCGAGAAGGAAAAGCGAAGGAAATCTACATCGTGGCCTCCGGAGAGATGATGGCCCTTTATGCAGCCAACAACATCTGCAAGGGCATCCAAAAGTTCGCAGAGTCAGGCGGAACGCGCCTGGGCGGCATCATCTGCAACTCCCGTAACGTCGATCGAGAAAAGGAGCTGGTGTCGGCCTTTGCCAAGAAGATCGGCAGCCAAATGATCCAGTTCGTGCCCAGAGACA
>JBAQXX010000106.1:0-64250 GCA_049299735.1 Methanothrix sp.
TTTTGCAGAGCGTGCGGGTTTACTTTCTTCATCCACTCCTGCATCTCCTTGTCCAGGGCGTACTTGTTGGCCAGCTCCTCGTACATCCAGTCCTCCAGAACCTCGGCGGTGGCATCCCAGCCGAAGGCAATGTCCACCATGCGAGAGAGATCGCCTGCCCCCTTGTAACCGTGTCGTTGCATGCTCTCGATCCAGTTGGGGTTGAGAATGCGGGCGCGAAAGATGTGCTTTGTCTCCTCGACAGTGCTCCTGGTCAACACACGGTCCGGGTCGGAGCTGTCCCCGCAATACGACCTGGGCAGCTCCCCCTTGAGGGCTTTGACGGCAGCGATCATGCCGCCATGATAAGAGTAGAAGTCGTCGCCGTCCAGCATGTCGTACTCGCGGGTGTCCTCGTTCTTGACAGTCAGATCAAGCCTGCTAAGGCGCCTGCGAAACTCATCGGGAACCGTCACTCCGAAGTTTTTGCGGCCATAGGCATAGCCTCCCCACTTGACGTAGATCTCGGCCAGATCCTTTTCATCCTTCCAGTTCTTGGAGTCTATGGCGTCTGAGACGCCTGCGCCGTATGCTCCAGGGCGGCAGCCGAAGATGCGGTAGCAGGCCTCGATCCGGGCTTGCTCTCGGTCAATTCCTGCAGCAGTCTTCTCCTGGACATCAGCGGCTACATGTTTGGCCAGGAAGTTTTGCTCGGGAGACTCTTTCAGTCCTGCCACCAGTTCGACTGCTTTGTCGACGAGGTGCACGAGATTGGGAAAAGCATCCCGGAAAAAGCCGCTGATGCGCAGCATCACATCCACGCGGGGACGCTGCAACTCCTCCATTGGGATAAGCTCGATTCCGGTGACTCTGCCGCTCTTCTCCTCCCAGACGGGACGAACGCCCATGAGGCAGAGGATCTCAGCGATATCATCGCCCTTGGTGCGCATGGTGGGACTGCCCCAGATAACGATCCCCAGCGACTGCGGGTAGCGGCCCTCATCCTTCAGGTAACGCTGGAGCAGGGCGTCTGCCTGAGCGACGCCCACCTTCCAGGCTGCCTGAGAGGGGATGGCCTGCGGGTCCACGGAATAAAAGTTCCTTCCCGTGGGCAGGATGTCAGCCATTCCCCGGGTGGGCGCTCCGGAGGGGCCGGGCGAGACAAAGCCCCCATTTGAGGCACAAAGGACGGCTGAAAGCTCGTCCACCGTAGCATCGATGTTGGGCGCAAGCGTCGTGGCCATGTAATCCAGCACCTTTTCAATCCTGGGATTTCTCTTTCCCATGATCTCCTTCATCAGTACTGGAATCGTCTCAACGGCAAAGCCCTGATCATGAAGCCCTGACACCAGCCGCAGGGCAAGGGCGTTTAGATCCTCTATAACCTGGCCGCAGGTCTTCGACCCGGAGACGATCTTTCCCCGGTTTGATAAAAGATAATCGTAATCGTAGCCCATGGACTCTGCCAGCGACTGGCGGAGAGACGGCACCCGCCCGTTGGCAAGCCTGGTGAGCGCGACCAGGAACTCGTCCAGGCGCGATCCCTCGGGCGGCTCGCCCAGGATGTGAAGTCCGTCCCTTATCTGAGTGTCTGCCATCTCATGCAGGTATTCATGCAGTATCTCCAGGAATTTGTCAAAATCAGAAAATGCTTCTTCCTCATCAGTCTCAAGGTCGTGGTCCAGCTTTGCCTCACAGACCTTCTCCCAGATCATCTTCATCTGAGTGGGCAGCTTTGCCGGGTCCTGGGAAGAGGCCTGGTAGTAATCGGCGAGCATCACCTCCAGTTCTGCCAGCTCGTCATAGGCATCAGCATTGTGCATCACGGGAACCAGATGGTCGATGATGCAGCAGTAGCTCCTTCTCTTGGCCTGGGTTCCCTCGCCTGGATTGTTGATTATGTAAGGATAGATATTGGGCAAATCGGATATGGCGATGTCGGGAAAGCAGGACTCGGAGAGGCCCACCGCTTTTCCGGGAAGCCATTCCAGCGAGCCGTGCTTGCCGATGTGCATGATCACATTGGCCTTGAAGACATCTCGAATCCAGCGATAGTAGGCGTAGTAGTGGTGGGGAATAGGATGATCCGGGCTGTGATAGATGGAAGCCGGGTCTTCCAGAAATCCGCGCGGCGGCTGAAGGCCGATGAAGAAGTTGCCGTTGATGATGCCTGGAATTATCAAATTCTTCTTATGGACGAACAACTCTCCCGGCGGCATTTTCCAGGCAGAGGTCATCTTTTCCGAAACAGTAGCGGGAAGCTGCCCAAACCATTGCAGGTACTCCTTCTCAGAGACAGAGTCGATCGCTCTGCCGGCCAGCTCATTTGGACTCCTCCAGCGCCGGTCGAGTGTCAGCCGACTCTTCACCTCATCGATCAGGGCCTGGCCGCTCTCGGGCATTTTCCCTATTGTGTATCCGGCGTCCTGCATGGTCCTCATGATGTTCAGGACTGAGACCGGCGAGTCCAGGCCGAAGGCTGTTCCGATGCGGTCGTCTCGGGGCGGGTAGTTGTGAAAGATTATGGCTACTTTTTTCTCTGAGTTTGGAATATGCCTCAGCCTTGCCCAGTTCAGGCTCAAGCGCACCATCTTGTCGATGCGCTCAGGCAGAGGCTCAAATCTGATAACCCTGGCACCGGTCAGCGGATCGACATCCATTCGCTTTCTGGCAGCCACGGGAACCGTGATCAACATGCCGTCAAATTCCGGCATGGCAATTCCCATGGAGATGTCCAGAGGGCTGCAGCCCTGCAGTGACGCCTTCCACTCCTCGGGATTGTTGTAGGTCACAATGGCCTTCAGGACAGGGACATTCAGCTTCTTGAGAAACCACTCTTCGGACCTGGCAATCTGTTTCCCAACATCTTCTGCCGATCCTTCTCCTTCCCAGGGCTTGATGGAGAGCGAGAACATGAGAGTGCTGATGAGAACGTCTATGATGGGCTTGCCGTCTTTCATAAAGAAATTATCAACTACCCATTCCGCACCCATCGTTCCTCGCTCGACATCTTTGAGGGAATGAAGGAATACGGAAATGACATTGGCGCCCTGATGCTCGATCTCTCTGATCAGCCTATCGATGAAGACGGTATTGCCCGCCTGCCAGAGGCTCTGGTAGAACCACAGGCCTACGGTTGGTCTTCCAGCTACATACTTGCCCAACAGATACTCATCCAGGGAAGGAACATGATCAAAGTCGGGATGATAGATACCTTCCCAGATGGGCTTCTGGGGCTCGGAAAATGCATGATCGTCACCGGCAAATACTCCTGCCAGATAGTGGATCAGGCGATAGAAGTTCTCCTTTCCTCCATAGTCCAGATACAGAGATACTTTTCGATGGATTTCTTCGTTCACCGTGGAGAGCTTCATAAGCTCAATCTCAGGCTCGTTTGAGGCTGCCTTGGCAAAGATCGCTGCTTTGCCTCCTTGCAGCTTGCTGATCAGCTCGTCAAAGCAGGGAAGGCTCTTCTTTCCGCCGTGCAAATTAAAGATGACCAGATCGCAGTCGAAGGCAATCCGCTCGAACTCTTCCCGGCATGCTGCGTCCAACAGGTCCTCGCCGGATCTGATCGCTAAATCTGCTAACTCACCTTCGCGACGGATCAGCTCCTTAAACGCCGAGATGAGCGGGAAGACATCGCTTGCTTCCTGTGTGGTGATATAAGCAATCTTGACCTTATTCGTAATAATCCCTCCTGATATATAATTTAAGAACTAAAGCGAAATTCGTATAATGAAACATTTTTTAAGTTAATACTAGTTGAATTGATTAAATAAAGCTTTCGAGAGATGATTCCCAATCTTGCTACATAGTGCGAAGATTTAAGGTGAAAATAGAGATGATAGGAGTTGATGGGATTGGTGCCTGATATAACGTTGGACCAGGAGCCTGGTCTGAAGATTGCCCTGGTCCATGCAGCTATCTGCTGGAAAGAGAAAGATAAAAATATCGCCAAATTGCTAGCCTTGAATGAAGAAGCGGCCAAAAGCGGTTCAAAGGTCATCGTAAATACTGAACTTGCTACCACCGGCTACGCCTTTGAGTGCAGAAAGGAGATCGCTCCCCTGACAGAGAGCATTCCCGGGCCCACTACTCTGGCATTCGGCAGAATTGCCGGGGATTATGGATGCTACATCTGCATCGGCCTGCCGGAAAGAGATGCTGGAACAGGAATCTTTTACAATTCAGCCGTCCTGATAGGCCCGAGCGGACAGGTTGTGGCCCGCTATCGCAAAGCATCTCCTGCCTTCAGAGAAAACTTGTGGGCGGCCAAGGGCAATCTCCCCGTACCGGTGGTGCAGACCGAGTTTGGCGCTATGGGGCTGGTCATCTGCGCCGACTCTTATTCCTACAGGCAGGCGAGAATTGCCGCCCTGAAGGGAGCGCGGCTCCTGATGATCCCTGCCAACTGGCCTCCCGAGCACCACAATCCTGAGAAATTCTGGCGGGCCAGGGCACTGGAAAACGGCATTTATGTCCTGGCCTGCAACCGGACGGGAATGGACAGAGTGATGGATTGCCGCCACGCAGAGTCCTTCGTCATCAATCCGCAGGGCCGGGCGATCAAGCAGATCAGCTCTCCTGAGGACATCATCATCTACGACGCTCTGCCCTTGGGTGGCGGTATGATCAGCTCCGCAGCTGGCGAATGGACTATGATAGGAGACTTTGCAGTTGAGACGGCTGAGAAAATGCCACAAAACGCCAGAAGCACCCTGGGCAGCAGGCGGCCTCAATGCTACGGCAACATAACCCTCGATCCCTACTCGTACATCAATATTGAGTTTCTGCTCGGCTTGCCGCCGGCCGCTGAATTTTGCGTCGCAACCTTGCAGTATCGCGCCCGGCCTCTGGATGTGCAGGCCAACGTGAGGAAAATGCTGCGGCTGATCGATGATGCCTCAGCCAAGGCGGCAGAAAGCCGTCAGACGATCAACCTCGCCGTACTTCCGGAACTTGCCGCATGCGGGAGGATCTCGAATTCAAAGGACGCAAAGAGGTGCTCGGAGGAGATACCGGGCAGAATAACCGAGGCCTTTGCAGAAAAAGCGCTGGAAAAGAATATCTTCATCATCCTCGGCATGGCAGAGCAAGATACGGGAGATGAAATGCGCCGCTACAACAGCTCTGTCCTGATCGGTCCGGACGGCCTTGTGGGCAAGTACAGAGCGGTCCATCTCTCTTCCCGCGATGGGAATTGGGCAACGCCCGGAAGCGATGGTTTTGCCGCCTTCGACCTTCCTTTTGCCAGGGTTGGGATGCTCCTCGGCCATGACCTGATGTTTCCTGAGGCTGCAGAATCGCTGGCAAAGCTTGGCGCCGATATTCTCTGCGTTCCTGCCCTCTGGAAGGATGCAGGAAGCAAGTTCATCTGGGAGGCGAGGCTTGGCGAGCAGATGCATATGGCCGTGGCCAATCAATGGGGGAACTGCGGCGGACTGCATGCCTTGGGCGAGAGCCTGCTGTGCAGTTACTCCCGATATCCGGAAAGGATATCCAGCCTGTCATCTCCTCCACAAGGGGATATCATCAATATCGCAAAGTTCGGGACGAAAGACTCCAGAGAGAAAAGGTTCATGGAGAACATAGACTACAGCGTGCTCCTGGATCTGACAAAACCTGAAATTTCCTGAAACATTTCACAAAGGAGGCCAAAAAATTGAAACTTGCAGAGTTTTATGGCGGCGTTGAGCTATGCCGAGAGGAGAAGATCGTCTACGCCCGGCTCATTGTTCCTCACCGAGTCCTGTCCACCTGCCGCAGCTGCGCCGGCGGGCTGCATGACGACCTCATGTATCTATACAATCACCAGTCCTGTGAGCCGGCGGGAGGTTTCACCAACGTCGAGATGTACCGGCTGGCGGTAGATAGTCCGGACGAATATAAGAGAGTGGTAGCCGACCGTCACAACCTCCCTTTCCAAAAGTGCGCAACTCTTGGAACCGCAGCCAACATGAACAACGCTGCCATCTGCCACGAGAGGTTCTGCGACCTTGAGGTCGTTACGGTATGCACAGGCGGCGTGGAGGGAAATGCAGGCAGGGCAGGAGATCCCGCCACCTACTACGAACCGCAGGATGATGACGCAAAAAGCCAAAAGGATCAGGAAGGCGATCTGCGGCCCGGCACCATAAATGCCATGATATTCATCAACCGAGAGCTGACGCCGGGCGCTATGGTCACCGCGGTCATCACTGCCACCGAGGCCAAGACCGCGGCCCTTCAGGAGCTGGAGGTCGCATCCCGGTATTCAGAGGGCCTGGCAACCGGCACCGGAACCGACCAGATTGCAGTTGCATCAAAACTTGGCGGCAAGGCAATATCATTTTCAGGCAAGCATTCGAAGGTAGGCGAGCTCATCGGACGTACAATGCACGACGCCGTCCTCGATACGCTTGCCCTTCAAAACAGCCTGACGCCGGCGGGCCGGTGCTCATCGCTCTCCCATCTGGAGAGGTTCAGAATTGACGAGAGGGAGATGTGCCAGGGAATTACAGAGTTCCTATCCATGGACAATGCCGATTTATTCGAGAAAAGCTTCTCAAATATAATCAAGGACCCACTCACGGTAGCGGCAGTGGCGGTGCTTGTCCATCTGCGAGATAAGTTCTTGTGGGGCACTCTCCCGAAGAGCTGCATGCCAGAGGTCATGGCCCTCTACGGTGCACAGGTTTCTGCGGCTGTTTCAGGAAAAAGCCACCGCATCTGCGGCTACATGCAGGCCCTCTCCTCTTTACAGAAGTCCCTTGCCAGGCTTATGTTCCTGGAGTTCGTATACCAGGCATTTGCCCTTGGTTTCAGCGAGAAATGGACTGATCCAAAGAGCGAGATATGCGAAGAGATCGGCACTTCGGATGCAAAGGCAGCGACCAATCACTAGTGCCGACATTTCGCCGCCTTAGGCATTAATTTTATTACCACCGCGACATAGAATACATCTTCGTCGCTCAAGGATAGACGTATACGCCATCCAGCCCCTGGCCGAAGAACTTCTGGAGATGCTCTCTGTGTACTGCTTTGGGGTCGATATACTCGAAGAGGTCGGGATGGGACCATTTTCTAATCGATATAACCGTTATACCAGTGTGAACTACCGTGCCCTTCAGGATCCAGTAGTTCACTAAACTAATACACCTATTAGCACAATATTGATATACAAGTTAATTTGCTTTAATTAAACAAAATTGTATTAAGGGGGACCCAAATTGCCAAAGAGCAATATAGTCTTGATACTGGTATGCTTAAGCCTCCTCATCACGACAGGAAGTGCTGAGAATCTGACAGTGGTTGACTGCACCGGACGCTCTGTAAGCGTTGATGTACCGGTGCAAAAGATCGTATCATTAGGAACGGGAGTTGCATCGTACATTTATGCGCTTGATGGCGGAAAGAGCCTGGTGGGAAGGGATTCGTATTCGCATTTCCCGCCCGCCTTAGAAGAGATACCTATTGCCGGAAAGAGCTCCTATTCACCTGACCTGGAGCTGATAATATCGCTTCATCCGGACTTGGTGATCGCCGATACCATGCTGTCGGATGATAATCTAAAAGAGCTTGAAAATGCAGGCATCCCTGTAATGATCGATTCTCTTGTTGATCCGGCCAAGGACATCGGAGTGATGGAAAAGCTGGGAACAATAATTGGCAAAGAAGAGCGTGCGAAGGAAATCACCGGTTTCATCAAAAGCTATCAGGATCAGATTAAGGAACGCATCTTTGGCGTAAAACCTGAGGATCGGCCGAAGGTCTTCTTTGAATGGGCGGGAAAGCCGTATTACACTGTTTCCAACGGCAATCCTTCCGACACATTGATCCAGCTTGCCGGCGGGAACAATATTGCAAAAGATCTGGGCAATAGCACTCACACATATCCCACCGTCAGCCCGGAGTGGGTGGTAGAAGTTGATCCGGATGTGATCATCCAGCAGAGGTCCAGTGATAAAGCATTTACAGAAGATGAGCTGAAAACGCTCAGAGACGAGATTATAGCTCGCCCTGAGCTTGCGGACGTGAGAGCAGTCAAGGACGACAGGGTTTACCTGATCTCCGGGGAGCTCAGATATGGCGTGCGCTCTGTTATCTGTCAGCTCTACATGGCAAAGCTGTTCTATCCCGAGCTGTTTAAGGATATCAATCCAGAAGCGATCCACCAGGAGCTTGCAGAGAAGTTCTACGGCCTGAGCCAAATAGATGGGATTTATGTCTATCCCACCGACTCGGCCAGCTGATTTTCAATCGACATTTCCAATGAGGCGGATAGACAAGCCGCCTCGCATTTCACGTCAATGTCAGGTCAAACAGCTCGTACTTCAATCCTTCAGACTCAAGGCGCTTGAGGATTCTGGGAATCTGTTCGTCTACGCTGACGATTGCAGAGTCAATTCCGTGATAAGCAGCCTCCACTGCCGCCTCACTGGCTCCGAAGATTACATCCGGCTCTCTGCCCGCCTTTCTGAGAGCTACAAGGGCCTCGATTCCCATCGCGTTTACCATCATCTTGCCTGAAATCATGTCTTTTAAGAGTTCTTCATTGACACTTCTTGACCCGCCTGCCTGAATTCTCGGCACCTTGCATACAACGATCTTCCCATCATCAAGACTTATCAGGCCTTTGAGGTCAGAGACTCCTACGTCCTCACCAGCAGATGCATCTGAGATGGCAATGCCGTTGGCGTCTATACCTTCTTTTTTGTTGGCATAGAGAAAACCTCCGCGCATTTCCAGAGACACCCTCTCACCCTTGAGGAGATCTATTTCCGCCAGCGTACTCCAGACAGAAACATGGCTGATGATGTCTTCCATAACCATCCTAGCATATTGTTTTAGCTCATCCGCGCTTTCTAGCAGCCACTCCACACCTTCCTTGGTGATTCTGTATCGCATACGGCCGTCTGTAGCAACCAGCCCATCTGAAATAAGCTCCTTGATGTATTCAGATATGGCCTGTGGGGTCAATTCAAGACTATCTGCTACCTCTTTCTGGCGTAGATTGGGCTGGTGGGCGGCTATCTCAACCAGGATTTGGAATCGAGAGCTTTCACTCTTGCTCTTAAGGACGTTAATCATCGCTAATCCTTATCAAAGGTTTATATCTTCAGTATCTTATCTATAGGCCTTTAAATTAATTTAGCACTGACCTAAAGTTCTCTCTAATTCTTCTCTTTTTACAGGTTTGCATATATATTCGTCCATTCCTGCCTGGATGCACATCTCTCGGTCCCCTTTCTGGTTGCAGCCGGTAACTGCGATAATCCTTATTCCTCTATCATGCCAGCGACTTCGTATGGCTCTAGTCGCCTCAAGGCCATCCATCTCAGGCATCTGTACGTCCATTAGAATCACGTCATAAGACCGGGATTCTAAAACAGCAAGGACATCAAGCCCATTATTGGCCACGTCTGCATGAAGGCCTATGCGGCCTAACATTCTCAGCATCAGATCCCGACTGCTGGGATTATCTTCTGCAAGCAAAATGCGAGTAGAACTGCAAGATTTTTTCTTGGAGAACATCTTTAAGACATCCTATCGAGTAATGCGGATCAAAAAATGAGTAAACCTTCCCTTCATTTCAAATAGTCCAGAACAAGGGAAATCCCGTTTGCATAAAATCAAAAGGTAAAGAGGCCATCTGATGGAAGCACCCTACTTACCTGCCGATCCTCCTATGGTTTTTGCCGTCGGAAGCATAGAATCAACCGGGTACCCCATGGCCCTGGAGAAGTTGAATAGCTGCAAGGCAAGATTGGTGAACTCCCGGCCCAGCGACTGCGCGAGCAACGGCTGGATGCCGCTTGATAAATCCATCTCAATCTCGATATCGCCCTCAAGGATGACCCGCTCCAGGCTCTGCATCTGGTAATCGGATAATGCGGCATTTATTTCTTTCATTTTCAGGGAACTCTTCTCTTCTGCCATTTCATGCCCTCCTCTGCTCACCATTTCAGTCACTTAATTGGGAGAATGAAGTGAGAACAAGACTTTCGTCCAGCTCTCACCTCCTGATTTAAATGGATGCATTTAATGTTGATCCATTATTGTTTACTTAACGCAAATTAATTTTACTTAAATCTTTTGGTGCGAAAGGTCTCTTCGATGATTGCACAGATCTATTATGCTTTGATGTTGAGAACCGGCCCAAGTTTTAAATACAATATAATTTGTCTTAAAGCTAATTAAATTGATTATATCAGGAGGTTGTAATGTTGAAAGAAAGAGCCTTGGCAGTCATTGTCACTCTCATCCTGCTCGTCGCAGCATGCTGCGCAGAGACTGTGACAATAACCGATTTTACAGGACAAGAGGTCGATGTTTATTCTCCGGTGAACAAGACGGTATCTCTATCGGGTGCTGCTTCTGAAATCCTTTGGGCGCTGGACGGGGGCAGAAGCATGGTTGGTCGCAGCTCCAGCTCTAATTTTCCGCCAATGATGGAGAATGTCACAGTTGCGGGCAAGCACTCCAATTCACCTGATTTGGAACTCATCATGGAGCTTGAACCGGAAATGGTAGTTGCGGATACAATGCTTTCCGAGGAGAACCGGAAGGTGCTCGAAGAGGATGGAATTGCAGTTGTAGTAGAACGGTTCATAGATCCCTATAGGACGCTTCTTGTAATTGAGAATCTGGGAAGGGCTCTTGGAAAAGAGGAGCGCGCTTATGAGCTATCGGGCCAGCTGAAAGGCTATCAAGATCTCATAAAGGAGAGAACATCGGCCATAGATTCTGAGGAACGGCCCACTGTGTTCTTCGAGTGGCTGGGAAAGCCGTATCATTCGGCATCTAACGGAACATCCTATGACAACTTTATCGACTTTGCCGGTGGTGTCAATCTCGCAGCCAATGAATCGGTGGACTATCCTGATGTCAGCCCCGAGTGGGTGATAGAAAAAGATCCAGATATCATACTTCACATCCTTGGAAGCTCGAAGGATTATACAGAGGCGGAGCTGAAGGATTGGGGGGAAGAGATAATGTCCCGGCCGGAGCTGCAGAATTTAAAGGCCGTTAAAGAGGGGCGGGTCTATGTTCTCAGCGGCACGATGGCTACTGGAGTTCGCTCCGCAATCGGCGAGCTTTACCTGGCCAAGTGGTTCTATCCTGAATTATTTGAGGACATGGATCCGGGGGTCGAGCATGAAAAATTAATTCAGAAGTTCTATAATATGGATCTAGGGGGAGAATATGCTTATCCCTCCAATGCCTGAGGTAGCAATCGAAATAGTATAAACAGTTCGTGGTGGTACGAATGAAAATTTCATAACATTTGCCGGAGGATTGAATGTTGCTGCGGAACTTGGCAATGAGTCAAACTCATATCCGGATGTGGGATCTGAGTAGGTGGTACAGACCAATCCGGATGTCATCCTTCAGTCTGAACCAAGCACCAAGGCATACACCGAAGATGATTTGGCGAAGTTGAGAGAAGAGATAATGAGTTGGCCGGAACTACAGGCCGTAACGGCTGTTGAAAACGGGCGGGTATTCGTTATGAGCGGCAAGATCACTTCGGGAATACGTGCCACAGTCGGAGAGCTTTACCTGTCTAAGTGGCTTCATTCGCAGCTGTTCGAAGATGTGGGCCCTGATTCAGTACATCGGAAGCTTATTAATAAGTTCTATGGCCTTGATCTGGAGGGGGCCTATGGCCTTCCCTCGTATAAATTTTTTTAGTTTAAAATAAGGTAGGGGGGAAAATCACGTCTCCCAGGCTGCAACTACTTTATCCACATTTACATAGTCCCGCCGGCCGTTGTATTCCAGGACTATTACTCCGTCGGCGCTTCCTACCAGCTTTCCTTTCATGCGTCCCTTCTCGTCGCCCCCGAAATAGACCTCGATGTTTTTACCGTATAAATGCTCAGACATGAATTTATCCAGCACGTCAAATTCCTCCATTTTTGCTTTGATGGATATTGTATCCCGATAATAGATATAGTTTGTGGCTGATTTAGTAATATCATCCCAATTTGAGTAAATTGATTTGACTATAACTTTACTTGATTAAACAAATCTGATCTTAGACAATTACCTTTTATTTAGGAATGCCCATTGGCAACCTCAACCAAATACTATTTATGCTCCCCTCAAAATCAAATACGCTTGCAAAAAGACAATATAATTTTATCAAGGTGGGTTGAACGAATATGAAATGTAATGGTGGAAATCAGGTGAGAATTCTCGCATTGTTGATGATCCTCGCCTTTTTGCTCCTTCCCGCTCTGGCAGGGGACGAAAAAATGGTAACGATTACGGACGAAGAAGGCCGGAATGTGACCGTGCCCCTGAGCCCGGACAGCATTGTATGCCTCTCGCCAGGTGCAGCCGAGGTAATATACGCATTGGGCGAGTCGGATAGAATTATTGCTGTCACAGACGACTGTGACATGCCTCCCGCTCTGCTGGAAAAAGAGCATATCGGGAAATCCGGTCGCGATGCAGATATCGAGAGAATACTTGAGATAAATCCCGACCTGGTGATCGCCAAGACAGGGGCCTTATTCCCTGAGGATATGGAGAAAAAGCTGGTGGACTATGGGATCCCAGTATTAAGGTACCGCCTTCTGCATATCGATGCCTTGATCCCTATGATCAAAGACCTGGGACGGGTCCTGGAAAAGGAAAAAGACGCCACAGAGATGGCCGACCGGATTTCCAAATACTACGATGTTGTTTTGGACCGGACAAAGACGGTTCCGGATGGAGACCGGCCTTCGGTCTATTTCATGTCTATGGGCCACTTTGACTGGACGGCCAATAAGGATTCAACTGGGCACACCAGAGTTGTGGAGGCCGGGGGCAGGAATATCGCGGCCGACCTGGCGACAAAGGTACCTCATGTAGACATGGAGTGGGTGGTCGAGCAAAACCCGGAGATAATTGTCTATTCCATGTCGCAAGAGCAGTACAGTAGAACCACGCCCACTATAGAGGAGATGAAGGCCAAGAGGAAGGAGATCATGTCTCTGCCGGGCTTTGAGAACATCGATGCAGTTAAGACGGGACGGGTCTACATTACAGACATAAAGATGGCTAGCGGGCTCTCTGAGCTTGTGACCATGCTCTATTACGCCAAGTGGTTCCATCCCGATCAGTTTCAGGACATTGACCCTCGAGCGGTTCACGAGGAGCTGCTGCAAAAATACTTTGATATGGATATTGACGACATATACCAGGTTTATCCCGATGCTCCCGTTGATGGTGATCTTACCAAAACTCCTTCCTCCTTTTCATGAACAGGTACAAGAAGAAAGGCACTCCCATGAAGGCGGTCATGATCCCAACCGGCAAAATGACCGGAGCCATGACCGTCCTGGCTATCGTGTCGGCTCCCAAGAGCAGCAGGGCCCCTATAAGTCCTGATGCCGGAAGGAGGAACCTGTGATCTCCGGATAT
Source organism: Methanothrix sp. (assembly GCA_049299735.1). Classification (GTDB taxonomy): domain Archaea; phylum Halobacteriota; class Methanosarcinia; order Methanotrichales; family Methanotrichaceae; genus Methanothrix. The sequence goes on from JBAQXX010000106.1 coordinate 13,378, forward strand.
GATCATCCTTGTGATGTGAGGTGCCACCAGACCGATGAAGCCGATGGTGCCCGTAAAGCAGATCACGCTGGCCGTTATCAGGGCAGCCAGCATCATTCCTGAGACTCTCACAAGCTCGACATTTACGCCCAGGCTCTTGGCTGTCTCGTCTCCGGTCCCAAGGGTGTTGATGTCCCAGGAGAGCCTCATTAAAATAAATGAGCAGACCACCGTCACCAGGGCAATAATGGCTACTTTGTCCCAGGAGGAGCGACCAAGGCTTCCCATCATCCAGAAGACCACCTCATGGACCTGCTCGGCATGGCCGATGTATTGCAGGAAGGAGGTCATGGCGGAGAAGAGGTACATGATGGCGATGCCCGCCAGAACCATGGTCTCAGGGCCAATCCCCCTGTATTTGGCAAGGCCGTAGACTGCAAGGGATGCGATTATTGTGAAGATGAATGCATTGCCGACGATCAGATACTCGCCACCGATGAAACCTGCTCCGAGAATTATTGCCAGCGATGCCCCAAAGGACGCGGCAGAAGCGATTCCCAATGTAAAAGGACTGGCAAGAGGGTTTTTAAGAATTCCCTGCATGGCCGCTCCTGCAATGGCCAAACCCATTCCGGCAAAAATGGCCATTATAACCCGGTGCAACCGGAGCTTCCACACTATGGTATTCAAAAAATCAGTGGTTTGAAAGTAATCGGGGAAAAATCTGGACAATATACAGGAGTAAACCTGTGCCGAGGTGATGTGAGCCGAGCCGAGGGTTACTGCCACTCCAGCCATTGCTATTATTGCCACCAGAGCGGCAAGCATCACTGAGAATTTACGGGCTAGGAATCGAGCGTATTGATCCTTCAAATTCATTTCCTGTGCTGCCATTCTGGTTTGTAATCTCTCCACGCAAATACACCACATTTAATTAATAAAAAATATAATTTGTCTCAATCTATGTCCTTCAAAGAGCAGCCTGCTGGTTTGACTTGCCGGGTGTGGGTGAAGTGCTGTTTCCCCATTCACCGCCATCAGGAATCCTGATAAAGGATACGTCTTCCGTTGTGGCATCGTATTCCTTTTCGTCAACAAGGTTCCCTGACGAATCATACAGCTTAATGGCATCTCCATCGTTTCCCTGAAACACGCCGCTTTTAGAGACGAATATAATTAGGAACTCTCCTGGGCCGATCACAGTCCCATCGGGCAGCGCATACTCTCCGGGAGTCGACCTGAATACAGTGTCTTTAAGAACGTATCCGCTGACATCCACAGACTCGTTTCCGGAATTGTAAAGCTCTATAAACTCGTCGTCCATTCCACTGATATCGCCGTTCCCGTTCCAGTCCTTAGCCGGATTGGCAAGCATCTCGTTGATCAGCACATCGGCGCCAGCCAGATTCACGGCCAGGAATACCAACAGCAGACTCATCAAATGTCTCATTTTAAATATCTCCTGCAAAAAAAATTTCAAGAAGCCATTACTCGAACTTGGCAAAGGCCTCTTTTGTATGCTCGACGAATATCTCAGCTATCCCGTCGTTCTCGCCCATTCCCTTTAAGTTGTAATCGATCTCGAAGCCTTCCTTTTCCAGCATGCTCTTCCAGGACTCAGACTCGTTGCCAGTAAGATCGTTCAAGGCGTGATCTCCTGCCACGACCATAAAGGGCATCAGCCGGACCTTCTTTACGCCGGACGCCTTCAGGCCGGATAGCACCTCATCGTAGCCAGGATAGCCCTCGACTGTACCGAGGAGGACATTCTCATAATCTTCAGCCAGGATGCCATCCATTTGCGAGTAGGCGCTGTTTGCCGGATGCTCGGTTCCGTGTCCCATGAAGACCACAGCCATCTGTTTCGGGTCCCTTGGGCTTGAAAGCGGCGTTCTATTGGTTCCGGTTGTCTTCTGGTCAAACTGAACGGCCAGGGCCTTCGAAGCATTGCGGTAGTCTTCCATGCTCATGAGGAGCGGGGTTCCTAGTACCAGGTTCTTGAAGCCGAATTTTCCGTCAATGCCTCTGACGCGATCCACGATGTTGGCCAGGTCGTGGAACTCCTCTCCAGGTATCACATGCAGCGACTGGACCACCACGTTGACATACCCTTCGTCATTGAGATGGGCAAGGCCGGTTAGGGGGTTGTCGATGGAGATGTTGTCTCTCTCTATCAGTTTGCGCCTGATGTAATCGGATGTGAATGCGATTCTTATCTCCGCATCGGGAAATTGCTCTTGGTAAAGCTCTTCTATATTCTTGTAAGCAGCCTGAGCCTCAGGATAGCTAGTGCCGAATACCACCAGCAGTATGGCCGGGTTTTCCTTAGCAGGCCTATCCATTGTGCCGAGAGCGGGAATAATAAACGAGATGGCGACCATAGCCGCCAATCCTACCAGCAATTTTCTCATTTAGATCACCTATTCAAACTGATTTGACTTAAGACAATAAAAATAGTTTATTGCATAAAAACGTTGCGCTGCGTCGGACTAGTACAGCTAAGCCTAATTAATGCCATGATTATGAGAAGATAATTTCGAAGTGAGCTGCTGATCATTCTTTAAAATCCTATTCATTGATCGCTCTTAATTTTGTATTGGCTGATGACACCCAAGCTCTTATATACAAGTTAATTTGCTCTAAGACCAATTAACTTTAATCTATCGGGAGTATAGTATCATGGATATGAAGCCGATTTATATTATGATGTGCCTATGCATCCTTGTTTGCACTGGTTGTGCCGAGAGCATCAATGTCATTGACTCCACCGGGCGCTCCGTGAGCGTGCAGATGCCGGTGGATAAGGTTGTGTCTTTGGGAACTGGAATTGGCGAGTACCTCTATGCCCTTGATGAAGGAAAGAGGCTAGTGGGAAGGGATTCTTATTCCTATTTCCCGTCGGCTTTAGAGAATGTGACCATTGCCGGAAAGAGCTCATATTCGCCTGATCTTGAGTTGATTATGAAGCTTGATCCTGACCTGGTTATTGCGGACGGCATGATATCCGATGAGGACATGAAGGAATTAGAGGATGCCGGAATACCGGTCATGATTGAGTCCCTCTCGAATCCTGAAAATGAGATCGATATTATGAAGAGAATCGCCCAGGTAGTGGGCGAAGAGGAGCGCTCTGCAAAAATCATTGCCTTTATTGAGAAATATCAGGATTTGATCCGGGAGAGGACAGCCGGCCTATCTTTAGATGACAAGCCCAAGGTATTCTTCGAATGGGCGGGAAAGCCCTACTACACCGTCTCCAACGGCACCTCTTCTGATACTCTAATCGGATACGCAGGCGGAATCAACATCGCCAGGGATCTGGGCAACAAGACCAGCAAATACCCGACAGTCGGCGCGGAATGGGTGATTGAGACCAACCCCGATGTGATAATCCAGACCAGGTCAAGTGACAAGCCATTACAGGAGAGCGATCTGTCTGAGTTTTATAAGTCGATAGTCAGCCGCCCGGAGCTTGCCGATGTCTCAGCCATTAGAGAGGGCCGGGTTTACGTCATCTCCGGAGAGATCAGATATGGAGTGCGCTCCATCATCAGCGAGCTTTACATGGCCAAGTGGTTCCATCCCGATCTTTTCAAGGACATCGATCCCGAGGCTGTGCATAAGGAGCTTGCCCAGCAGTTTTACGCCGCTAATCTGGATGAGGCCTATGCCTATCCAACAGCATCCTAATTGGACAAATAAATCGTGGCAAGAGAGGAATCTATGACTATGACAAGCCATGATGCACAGGGGGCCGATTCCCGGCGGCTGAAGAGCTACAAACACGGTCAGCCTAGAGACGAGTACCAAAAGTTCCTGGGCAAGAAGATGCTCTTCTTCTTGATTATAATCCTGGCTGTGATACTTCTGGCAGGCCTCGCTGTCACCTTCGGGTCTGCCAACCTAAGCGTCAAGGATGTTTATGTTGCAATTTTGGCCAAGTTCCTGCCCGGCTATTTCCTGACGACCCACTTTGCCGATACCATCGTCTGGGGGCTGCGCCTGGAGAGAATACTCATGGGAATTGTGGCAGGCATGGGCCTGTCCGTTGCCGGTGCTGCCATGCAGGGCATACTTAAAAATCCCCTGGCCAGCGAGTTTACGCTGGGAATATCGTCTGCTGCTTGCTTTGGTGCTGCTATGGCCATTGTGATGGGCGCAGGTTTTGTGGGCGGCGAATATCTGGTGATCGGCAATTCGTTCATCTTTACACTGATTGCCTCCTTCGCCGTCTACGGCCTGGCCAAATACAAAGGAATCACCCCCGAGACCATGATTTTGGCAGGCATAGCCATAATGTATCTCTTCTCGGCCATGACCTCCTTCTTGCAGTACGTCGGCCACGCCGAGCAGGTGCAAGAGGTGGTCTTCTGGATGATGGGCTCTTTGGGTAAAGCCACCTGGGAGAAGCTTGCCATCATCACCGGCGTCCTGGCTATCTGTCTGCCCTATCTGATTCTCAAATCCTGGGACATCAATGCCATCGGTGCCGGCGATGAGACTGCCAAGAGCCTGGGAGTAGATGTAGAGAGGACGCGCGTCATCAGCATGATTCTGGGGGCACTGATTACCGCCAGCATCATCTGCTTTACGGGTACCATCGGCTTCATAGGCCTCGTCGCCCCTCATATCACCAGGATGGTCATCGGAGGAGACCATCGCTTTCTCTTGCCGGGTTCGGCCCTGGTGGGTGCACTTCTCCTTTTGGGAGCTGATACCCTGGCCAGAACCATACTGGCACCGGTGATACTGCCGGTGGGAATAATGACCTCGTTTTTAGGTGTTCCATTCTTCGTTTATCTCTTCATGCGCAGGAGGAAAGAGTTTTGGTAAATATTACCATTAGAGGCCTGAAATTCGGCTACAACGGTTCCAGGATTTTGGATGGCCTTGATCTGGTGATCGACGACTCGGAGGTGCTGGGGTTGGTCGGGCCCAATGGGTCCGGCAAGACCACTTTGATCAAATGCATCGACCAGATACTCAAGCCCAGAGGCAGCATACTTCTGGACGGCATAGATATGGTGAGCATCGGCAGAAAAGAGATAGCCAGGCGACTGGGTTATGTTCCCCAGTCCAGCTCAACTCCACTGGCCACCACTGTCTTTGATACCGTTCTCATGGGCAGAAGGCCGCATATCAACTGGCATGTCTCGGACAACGATATCGAAAAGGTATCTGAGACTCTGGAGCTTCTTGACTTGCAGGATCTGGCCATGAGGGACTTCTCGCAGCTATCCGGCGGCCAGAAGCAAAAGGTGCTTGTCGCCCGTGCCCTCTGCCAGGAGCCGGAGGTTCTCCTTCTCGACGAGCCTACCAGCAACCTGGATATGAGGCATCAATTGGAGGTCATGGAGATGGTCTCCCATCTCGTCAAGGAGAAGAAGATCTCGGCGGTTATGGCCCTGCACGATCTCAATTTGGCTGCCATGTTTGTGGACAAGCTGGCGATCCTGAAAGGCGGAACGATTTACAGAGCAGGCTGTCCTGCCGATCTTTTAAACGCCGAGAATATTCGAGAGGTGTACGGGGTCGAGGTTCTGGTAATGAATGATCTCGACAGACCGTACATCATTCCTTTAAGATCTATTCAAAAAAGGTGAATAAGATGCATCGTCTCAAGATAAATACATGAGTTTAAGTTCATTTCTAGGAGCCTTTTAATGAGTAAAATTATAAAAATATCCTGCCTGAATAAAGATTATTCCGAAAAAAAAGTAGTTGACGGCCTGGATCTGGAGGTTGAAAAAGGAGAGCTATTCGGCTTTCTGGGGCCAAACGGTGCAGGCAAGACAACTACCATTCGTATCCTAACGACGCTTACCAAGCCTTCGTCCGGCCAGGTTCTCATCAATGGCATCGATGTGGCCAAAGACCCGGCCAACGTGAAATCCGAGTTTGGCATAGTCCAGCAGCATCTCAGTTTGAACAGGGATTTGACCATTGCCGAGAACCTGGAGTTGCATGCCAGGCTGCATCATCTCTCGCCGGAGGATCGGAAAGAAAGGATTGCGGAACTCTTGGACTATGTGGAACTCTCCGACCATGCTGACTATCTCATCGATGATGTCTCGGGCGGCATGAAGAGAAGGGCCATGATCGCCCGAGCGCTCATCCACAGGCCTAAGCTTCTTTTTCTTGATGAGCCGACGGTGGGGCTGGATGCCCAGACTCGCCGCAAGGTCTGGGACCTCATTCGCAAGATGAACTCCGACGGTGCCACGGTCTTTCTGACCACTCACTACATCGAAGAGGCCGAGGCATTATGCCAGAGAGTGGGAATAATCCATCACGGCAAGCTTATTGACCTGGGAACTCCCATCGATTTACGCAAAAAACTCGGCATGATCGCCGTTGAAATGCAGACAAATGGGAACGGCACAAAATACAAGTATTTCCCGGACCGGGCCAAAGCTGCCGAGTTTATTCAAGGGCTGTCCGGCACGGAGAAGGTAGTTATGCGAGAGTCAAATCTGGAAGATGTTTTTATAGAACTCACCGGCCAGAAGGTTCTGGGGGATTTAAGATGATTGCTCAGGATGCATATAACATTCTCTGGGCGGATCTGGCAGCACTCAAGCGCCGCTGGCTGAGGTACCTCACGACGACCTTGATCAGCCCGATACTCTACTTAGTCGCTTTTGGATGGGGCCTGGGACGAGGTATCAATCTCAACGGCACGAGCTACCTGGAGTTCGTCGTGCCCGGCATCATCGCCCTGACCGCCATGACCACCAGCTTCAATGGTGCCGGGACAAGGCTCAACGTCGATCGCCTATTCTACAAGAGCTTTGACGAATGCCTCATGGCTCCCATAAAATTGCACTCACTCTTGCTTGGCAAGGCATTGATAGGTGTGGTGAGAGGCGTTTTAAGTTCGGTCGCATTTCTGGTTCTAGCCATGCTGATTGCGCCTTCCATTCATGTCGGGCCGATGTTTCTCCTGGGATTGTTCCTTACTTGCTTGACCTTCTCCTTCCTGGGAGTGCTCGCGGCACTTCTGGCCAAGTCTCATGAGGATATGGGAACCTTTAGCAGCCTGATTCTGACGCCCATGACCTTCCTGGGAGGGACTTTCTTCTCGCTCTCCCAGGTGCCGGTTGGGCTGAAGTTTGCGCTTTATCTGCTGCCCCTCACGCACGCCAGCCTCTGGTTGCGAGCCGCGGCCTTGAATCAGTCGCTGCCCTGGACATCATTCCTCGTCCTGCTGGTATTTTTTGTAGCATTCATAGGAGGCAGCATGATCGCAGTGAGAAAGATGAGCATTTAGCCGGATGACAAAGGGCTAAGGTGTGGCAAGATTAAAAAAAATTGGCATTCTCTGCCCATTTTTTGTTTTTCCGGAGCTAAAACCGCCGTCTAGCCGGATACCTGACCGGCTCTGCTATGCATGTTGATGATCTCGTTTATGGCGGCAACTGCAATAGGAGTGCCGCCCCTTGTCCCCACGGTTGAAATTGAGGGCACTGCTATCGCTCTCAATCGTTCCTTGCTCTTATCGGCATTGACAAAGCCAACCGGAGTGCCGATGACCAGTGCAGGAATTACCAATCCCGACTCGATCAACTCGCATAGAGCCATCAAGGCTGATGGCGCATTTCCTATGACGATTATTGCCCCGGAAAGCTCATTTTGCCGGGAAAAGACTCCGGCTGAGGTCCTGGTGATCCCGCTGCTCGATGCCAGACCATCGCCGCCACCAAGCAAGGTCATGACTGCGCTATTGTGGCCCTTTTTGACTATTCCCATCTCGACCATTTTTATGTCGGTGAAGATCCCAGCGCCTTCTTGCAGAGCTTTGAGGCCTGCCTGAACGGGATCATAGCAAAACTCCAGGATCTCGCTGACACTCGGGTCTCCCGTGGCGATAACACATCTTTGCTTGATCTTATCTTCTAGAGTGAAATCCCCAATGAGATCCGAGATTATCTGCCTGCTTTTCCTGCTTATCTCCAGAGCCTCGGTGGTGGTGGCCCCGATGTCTGTGTAGTCTCCTTCCATCTTTTTTCTCACCTTGAATCCTATTCTATTCAGATTAAGTATTACTTATTTGCTTCTATATAGAGTTACATTATTAATAATTATTACCGAATCCTGTGTTTTATCTTTTTATTTCGACTTCGCAGTTGCCGCAAGATTTATTAAGATACAATTGTTTGACTTAATTAAAGTTAAGTTTAGTTACAAATATCTTGTGGTAAATCAAGAAATTTTGTTCAAAGAAGGTGAGATTATAATGAGCAAGAAAACGATCCTGATACTGGCGGCCTTGATACTGCAATTATCTCTTGCCTGGGCGGCACCGGTCGAAGAGGTGGCCGGCTATCCCAGGAAGATAGTAGATTCTGCAGGCAGGGAGGTCGTCATAAATATGCCCGTCGAGAGAATAATCGTTCAGAGCGGCTACAGCGCTGAGGCCGTGGCTGCCCTGGGGGAGTCGGATAAGATCATTGGAGTTACCCAGACCATTCATGACCGTCCAGAGATATACCCCCTGCTCAAAGGCAGGCAGGTTGTGGGTACATGGAACTCTTTTGACTTTGAGATGATCGGAGAGCTTGCCAGGGAGGATGATAAGATAGTTCCGAATATCATTGTCCTGTGCTACTCCTATGGAACCTCGAGCGGAAAATCTTATGCAGTAGATTCCTTTGAGAAAGGCTTTGCTCCCTTCGAAAACATCAGCTTAATAGGACTTGATTTCACCAATCCTGAAAATGTCACAGATTCCATGAAAACGCTGGGAATCATTCTAGGCAGGGAGAAGGAAGCGGAAGCCTACAACCAATGGAATGAAATGAAGACATCCCAGATAAAAGCAGCAGTTGCAGGACTGCCACTGCAAAAGGTCTACATCGAATCAGGATCATCAACAGGAACGAGCGATCTTACCGTCTATGGTCCTAGTTCAGGATTCGCAAGCCTGGTGAGTTTGGCCGGTGGATTGAATATAGCCAACGAGATGAGCGGAAAGTTCCCCAAGGTCTCCTGGGAATGGGTCATTACCCAAAATCCGGATGTAATTCTGAAATACAAGTCGGCAGACACTTTGGGTTGGGAGGCGGGGCCGAGCAAGGATACCATCGATCTTGAGAAATCGAGGAATGAGGTCCTAGCTCGGGCCGGAGCTGACAGCATTTCCGCTGTTAAGAATGATAGGGTTTTCCTCTGCTTCTCAGAGATGCTCTACGGCCTGGATAATCCCGTAGGCCTGGCCTATATGGCCAAATTGCTCCACCCAGAAGCGGATATTGATCCCCGTGAGATATGGAACGAATATCAGGGGCTAATGGGATCAAACTTTCCGGAGAATAGGATATTCGTCTACCCGGAAGACTGATGGAAGAGGCTGGGAAAGCCCGATCGAAATAGTGCGAGGGCCCATATGATCTCAAGCTCTCTAGCTTTTTTTATTCCTTATTCAGGATGACATGAAGGACACATTCTTTTGCCTATATTAACACTATATACAAAATAGTTATAACCAATGACATTAATGCAACGTATTAGTGAGAAAATATGATACAGGTCGTGAAAGAGATTATTAGAGATGAGAAGACAGGCACTGCCCTGAGATGGCGAACCTGCTTTTTGATGATCATGGCACTGGCAATCTTGTCTGCAGCTTTGCCTCTGACTATAGCCAGCGAAGGCTCGGATGATCTCCTCAGCATATTCGGAAATGCCAATATGGATGAAGAGATCAACGAAGGGGATGTTGCATTTACGCAGGGGATAATCAGCGGCAGCAACGCACCCACAAAACTTGCCGACGCCAATTATGACGGCAAGATCGATGCCCAGGACGTCGATCGGATAAACGAAATCATAAGAGGCGAGGAGAAGGAGCTGACAGTCGCCGACTCCATCGATCGAAATGTAACCATCAAGATGCCGATAAATAAGCTGATAGCTCTGGGCACCTACAGGAACGAGGCTGCCAAAATACTGATGGCTCAGGACATGATGGTTGGGGTATCTTCAGACATCAAAGAAGCTGGATACTACTATCCAGATCTGGCTGATAAGCCGGCGGTAGGGACCTGGTCTGCTCCTGACAGCGAGTCTATAGTTAAACTTCACCCGGATATCGTCATAACTTCTGCCAACCTGGAGAGAGCCACTAAGCTGGAGGAGAGCCTCAAACCCGCGAACATAGCTGTTATTGGCCTTGACTTCTACAGGGACAACATCCTTCGCTCGGAGATTAAAACCCTGGGATTCCTCCTGAACAAGAATGAGCAGGCAGATAAATATTTGCAGTGGCGCAGCAATTATGATCAATCCATCAAGGATTATGTAGCTGCTCTTAAGGAAGAAGACAAGCCACGCCTCTTTATGGAATGGGGCACAAAGAATACTATTTCTGAGATTTCGAGCTACGGGAAAGGCAGCAGCGGCAACTCAGTATGCAGCTTTGCAGGCGGCAGGAACATAGCAGCAGACCTTCCCGAGTACCCCAAGTTAGACAGCGAATGGATATTGAAAGAGAATCCTGATGTGATAATAAAGTCCCTGGCCCCGGGCAGCGGAAATGCCGGCTGGAACAGCACTGACGAAGCGGCTGATATACTGATGAGCTACATCGAAGGCCGGCCCGGTTGGAGCAATCTGAATGCAGTTAAGAATAATCGGATACATCTGATCAGCACAGAGATCGCCTGGGGGCCGGACGGAATTGTAGGCGACGCCTACTATGCCAAGTGGCTGCATCCTGATCTGGACATCGATCCGGAGAAGATATACAAAGAATATCTCGAGCTGTTTATGGAACTTACCTATCCTGAGGGGGTTGTGCTGGGGTATCCCGAGAAATGGGGAGAAATTGGGACCAGGGACGCCAAAAGCAAGCCAGCATCTTGACTTGAGGCGACGACCCACAAACATATCTATTTTTTTGCAACTATCTGTGTCGCATTGATTAACAATTGGCTCTAGGAAATGTACACAGAAGGTACAATCGAGGTGCTTGGAAGGGGTCCCAGATCTAAATGGATATTGTCTAAAACGCGTTATAAATATTTGATTTAGACTATGCAAAAAGAGAACGAATGGTGGTACCAAAGAAGACACCGCAAAGATCATAGAATTACTCATCCAATGCCCTGAGAAGCTCACACGGTCCGGGCCTCTGGCTTTGTGGCGTGTTCGCCCGCAAAAAAATCATGTGCAAAAAAACTACGCATCTTTTTTCCTCAAGGCCAACAGCGCCCCGCCTGAGAAGAGCGCCAGAAAGCCAATCATTGCGAATAAAGACAAATACGGCGTGCTCTGGCCCAGGATAGACGCTCGCAGGCAGATGCTGGCATGAGTGAGCGGCAGCAGATAAAGGGCATACTTCAGGGCCTCGGGCACATAATTCAGGGAGAAGAAGGTTCCACCCAGGAAGGCCATGGGAGTGATGATAATGCTGGTGAACATGATCATATCATCATAAGAGCTGGCCAACAGAGCGGAGAGCACTCCTAGAAAAGAGAAGATCAGACAGGTCAGAGCAAGGCTGGAGAGGAAGAGCAGGTTGATGTGAATCTCTGGGCTTATGAGGTAAGCCATGATCAGAAAAGCTAATGAGCTGACGCTGCCCCGCAGGACTCCAATCAGGGCTTTGCCCAGCAAGAGCGAAGGCTGGCCGATGGGGGCCATGAGGGATTCGTCGAAGCTGCGCCAATGGATCTGATCCACAACGAGCCTGGTTCCCGAACCATTGAAGCTGCTGTTCATGGCAGTCATGGCAATTATTCCCGGAATGATGAACTCCAGATAGCTCATGCCGTCCATATTGATGTTCGCACCCAGGCCAAAGCCGAAAGCTGCCATATAAAGAAGTGGGCCTACAACCGTTGCTATCAGGTAATTGCGCAGGTTGCGCCGCAGGGCCACCATATCGGACCAGAGGATGGCATAAGCCCCCTCTGCTCCGAGCTTCAAATTATGCCTCAGTCTGACCGTCCCTTCAAGCAAGGCTCGCCACATATCACTCAGTTCTCTCCAGATGGCAGCAATTTAAGTCATTATCCATTCGGATAGACAAAGTACCCATTTTCTCTAGCTCACATCCTTCAATGGGTAAAAGAATACGCCGTGCTTATCCAGATTGAAATCGAGCTTCTGGAAGCGAGTTAAGTACTCTTGGTGGATTGCCACAGGATCCAGTTCGGGGAATTTATCGGGATGCAATACCTTGGCCATGTAGACAATGCCCAGCCAGTAGGATAGCCCTGTAGAGATATCGCTGGAGAAGCAGTAGACCTTCCCATCCTTAACGGCTGTGATATTGGCCAGCTCAGGACGGCTGAGGATCTTCTCTCTCAGTGCCTTGATCTGGGTCGTATTGTCCTCATCATAGCCGCAAGAGGCATCCGCCTTCAATGCCCTTCTCATGATGATCTCAGGATTCTCTTTGATCACCCATTCTGGGTCGACTAATGGAGCACCATTGGGATCTGTATTTAGCCCGGACGCTATATTTCTGCCGCCGGCCATCAACAGCATCTCGTGAGTGCCAGAACCCTCTGATTGGGTTCTGTAATCGGAATATTCCAGATAGACTCTGGGCTTCTTATTTTCTGCCAGGGATGAGACCCGTTCCTTGATCTGGGTGAGTGGCTTTTGGTAGAAATCGATAAGCTCTTTGGCTTCCTTGTTCTTGCCGACGATGTAACCGAGCATCATGATATCCTGATCCATAGTGCTGAACGGCCGGTAGGTCAGGCGAAGCACAGGAGCCACTGATTTCAGGTCTGTCTCAAGATTCTTGGCCCAATTACCGTATACGATTACCAGATCTGGTTTCAGGCTGACTATTGCCTCTGCGTCGGGAGTCGATGCCCCGCCAACAGTCGCAAGCGTGCTCAGATCCGGATAAAAGGTGGTGTAGTTTTCCATGTATGTTGGAATGCCCACGATCTTGTCATCCGCCCCGAGTGATTTCATAACCTCGGCAAACATGGCATGGCAGACGACAATGCGATTCAACGGCTCTTTTATGGTGACGGTCTTTCCGCTCTCATCGATGACTGAGATCTCCTTTTCATCGCCTCTTATGATCTCTTTGACCAGCTCCACGTCTTTGTCATCGATCGACCCGTCGAGATTGGCATCGCTGAGATTAGTGGCCGCCTTTTTTTTGCCTATCACTTCCTCCAGGTAATTGACATCCCGTTCGTCGATGGTGTTATCCATATTGGCATTGCCAAAAATGTTGAGTGAAAAGCTCTCGTTATTCTGGCCTGGGGATGCGGCACCTAATGCCACATATGTTGCAGTCAGAATAAGCAGAGCCATCAGACCTATCTTCAAACCTGATTTCATATATTTATGCACCAGCCATGCAATCGGTATTACTATTATTAGTATTGATATGAAAAAATGGTATATGGATTTATGTATTTATAACTAACCCAAGAACATACGCAATTTAACTTTAATATAAGACAATTTGTTGGATAATTAGCAGGATACCACCACCATCTCGTCGCCAGAGTTGCATTTGCAGCTTCTTTCGTGCTCAGGCTTCAAGAACGCTGGCAATCTTCTGTCTGCAAAGAGTCAATCCACCAGAGGCATCTCATTGCTGGCTGAAAGAGCCGCTAAAGCGGATGCAAGAAAAAGAGATGGAAGGACTGTCCGATTCAACTATTCTGCAAAGGCGGATAGACAAACACGCCATGCTTGCTTAGATCATAGTCCAATTCAAGGAATCTGCTTACGAACTCCTGATGGATGGCCATCGGATCCAAATATGCGAATAGTCCAGGATGGAACCATTTTCCAAGATAGATAAGTCCAATAAAGTATTCCGGATTATTCCAGACTCCCGCGGTATGAATCAGGTAGACATTTTTGTCCTTGACCGCCTTGACGTTGGCAAGCTCGGTTCGGTTCATGATCTCCTCCCACGCCACTTTCATCTCTGCGGGATCATCATCTTCGTAGCCGCCCTTTATTGTGTTTGATGTGGCCGTCTTGAGAATTATGTCGGGATTCTGGGTTATTACCCACTCAGGATCAACCTGGGGGTACATGCCTGCTAAATCCGTTGCGATGTTTGCCCCACCGGCCATTTGGCAGATATTATGTGCAGCAGAACCTTTGGAGTAGGTCATGTACTTGGAGCGTTCGACATAGACTCTGGGCTTGTCATCCTCTTTTAACGTCCCTATTTTCTCATTTAGAATTGAGAGATACCCTTCATACCAGTCTACATACTCTTTTGCCCGAGCTACATTATTGACAATATAGCCCAGCTTGATTATATCGCTGGACATAGTCTCCGGTTGATAGCAGCTCAGCCGAACAAGGGTAATATCCGTGCCATTTAGCTTCTTTTCAAGATCGGTGGTCCATTTCGACAGATCATGCCCATAAGCCAGCACAATATCAGGATTCATCTGCAAGATCTTCTCTGCATCCGGATCCGATGAGGATCCAACGGTTGGCAATTCGCATATTTCTGGAAGAGATTTGCTGCTGTTGGCTGTCGTATCGGCAATTCCAATGATCTTTTCTTTCGATTGCAGCATCATCAATACCTCGGCACTGTCAGCATGAAGCGCAATGATGCGACTGGCCGGCATGCGGACAGTAACTGGCTTTCCGTCAGGATACTCGCTTGTGACGCTATCATCGATCAGTGTAAGCTCACACTCATCGCCACTTATGATTTGCTTGATCTGATCAATATCATTTGAATCGATCTTGCCATCATAATTGGCATCGCTCAGATTGGTAGCAGCATTTGTTCCGTTAATCACTCCTTCAATATAAGCAATATCCTTATCGTCGATAGTATCATCTATGTTGGCATTGCCATAGATCCCAAGAGCAAAGCTCTCACCTTTCAGATCCCCGGCTGGTGCGCCCCACGCTCCATAGGATGAGATCAGGGCGATCAGCAAAACTAGCACAGTTGCCCGCAGCTTATTCAATCATAGCCCTCCTGGTTGTTAATTATTCATACTTTTTATGCAATTTAACTGATTTTATGTGAAATCCAATTGTATTTATAGCTTGCTCTGCTCGATCAGATTGGGATTACCAGGGGAATCTGCACGAATCTGCATTCCCAATGCAGCCTCGGTCTTGGATCATGAAATTCGAACAAAGAATAATATCCCATAACAGAAAAAGAGATGAATGGAAGCCAAATTAGCTTTCATTCAATGGTGGATAGACAAACACGCCATGCTTATTCAAGTCGTAATCTAGATGCTGGAATCTGGATAGATATTCCTGGTGAATTGCCTGCGGATCTAGGTCTTTGAAAATATCAGGATAGAGCCACTTTGCAGTGTAAGCTATTGCCACAATAGTACGTGGACCATTTGTCAGGTTGGGATCCATTGCGTACACGTTGCCAGTTTTTATAGCTTTGACATTTGCCAGCTCAGAACGATTTAGAACAATATCTCTTATCGCCCTCATTCCTGAGGAATTATCTGTATCATAGCCCCCTCCAAATCCTGCACTGCGTGCCTTTATAATTACATCCGGATCCGTTTTAATCACCCATTCAGGATCAGTTTGGCCGCTAGTCGTTGGCAAATCTGAAAGCAGATCTATTCCTCCTGCCAGGGTGCATATTTGATGGTGTCGACCTTTGAGGAAATAGTATTCCTTGCTTCCCCATTCGGTATATACTCTCATTTTCTCATTATCAGGTATTTTTTCCGTTCGCTCATGGATCTTATTTAGCCAGCCTTCATACCAATTGCAGAGGTCATCAGCTTCTTTTTCTTTATCAAGTATATATCCGAGCTTTCTTGTGCTCTCTATCAGGCCGTTGTATTTTCCAACGCCGTCTGCTTCCGTATACTCTTCACCCATTGGGTTGATAAATCCAAGAGAGATTATCTGAACTCCGGGGAGATTTTTCTTCCAATTACCTACGTTCAATGCCCAATTGTACTCCCATGGAATATACGTAATAACTGCATCCGGGTGCTGATTGAGGATTGCCTCAAAATCAGGCTCATTCCAGCTTCCTGCAATCAATGGCAACTGAAGGAGCTCAGGGAAAAACCAATTTTTTTCTGCAATCGTCTTGGTAACAGCGATTATTTTATCCGTTGCATTGAGTGCCCTCACAGTCTCCGTTGCAAATCCAGCACTAACGTCGGCGATTCTCTTTATTGGCTTATTTACGGTTTCAGGTTCCCCGAATACATTTATGTATGTCAGTTGCTTCTCTTCTCCATTTATGATCTTATTGATCTGATCTATATCCAGAGAATCAATCTTGCTGTCATTGTTGGCATCGGCAAATTCTGTAGGTTTATTTGTGTGGTCAATTATTCCTTGCAGATATTCTATGTCCTTTTCATCTATCGTATCATCCATATTGGCGTTGCCGAAAACTCCCAGTGAGGAATCTGTCGCAATTGCAGGCAATGCCACCTGCAACAGACACGACATCATCACCAGTATCAATACATACGGTCTCATTCTTAATTCATCTCCATTGACTTATTTATTCATACTAGTAATAACTAATATGCAATTTAGTGCTACTATATACATATTTCGTCAGAAAATTGGGGGTGTTACCATGCACCATCGAACATGAGGCAGGATGCTTGGTTTGATCCCACCATCCAGTCACTTCAGTAGAGGTCATCTCGTAGGACTATCGCAAACGTCGCTAAAGCGAATTGAAAAAAAAGATGGGCAAACTTGTCCGGTCTCTTTGTACTCTTTGATGATCTGCTGGACTCTCCTTTGTGAGACCTTGACATCCCGCGCAATCTCTTCTGTGGCTACCCCCTTGCGGTTTTGACGAAGGATATCGCGAACCTTCGTCTTGTTTAATTTCATATCTTGGACTATGCGTCCATGCTTAGATAGTAGGCGAAATAATTTCAGGACTCCACATAAAATAATGCAAAGCAACTTCAACCAAGAGGTGAAACGGCGGCGGCGCACAGGCGCTGCAAGCTGCGAGGTATTATGTTTAAAAATAGAAAACCGGATTCCTCGCAGTCCTGATTAGGCACGACTGCGACCAGAGCATTCCCTTTGCCAGAGATGATATCGTTGTTGCTGGAAACGCATTCCGATTGGATCCTTAGATGGATCCATGATCCTTCCACCAGATATCCTGTAGTTTAGACATAGAACTGCAATAATCAAAAAAAATCTGGAAGGGATTTGCAGTGATGCGCTTCACCGCCCCAGAACCTTGGCCATCTTCTCCTTCCAGGCACTCACGTCATCCATGTTCAGCACATCAATGGAGCCACCCTGAAACTCTCCGCCCACGTCGCCCATCTTCTCTTCCATCCAGCCTTCGATCTCCAGATAAAGAGACTTGAGTGCATCCAACACTTCCGGGTCGGCCTTCCACAGGCCCCTCTGCTCGGCTTCCAGCAGCCTTCTGCCCATCTCCTCCATGGCCCAGGGATTGTTCTCTTCGAAGAACTTGCGGTTCTCCTCATCCATGATGAAGGTCTTGGCGATGTCGTCGAATATCCAGTCATCCACCTCTTGGGTTGTGGCTTCCCAGCCGTAGACGCGGCCCACGCGTTTGGAGATGTCTCCAGCCCCCTTGTAGCCGTGCCGCTTCATGCCTTCAATCCATTTGGGATTGAGCAGCTTTGTTCGGACAACGCGCCGGACCTCGTCTGCCAGCGTGCGCACCTCCACATGGTCTGGGTCTCTTGTGTCTCCGTAGTAAGCCTCCACATCCTTTCCTGAGACCTCTCGAGCAGCGATGGTCAGGCCGCCGTGGTTCCCAAAGTAGCAGCAGCATCCAAAGAGATCCTTCTCATCGGTAGTAGTCTTGTTGAAGGTAACATCGACGCTTTGAAGCTGCTTGATCAGCTGTTCCTGAGATTCCTCTCCAAAGATTCCTTTGCCGTAGGCATAGCCGTTCCAGTAGATGAAAACGTCTGCAAGATCGCCCTCTTTCTTCCAGGCACTGGCGTAGACGGCCAGGCTGACGCCATTGCCGTAGGTTCCCGGACGGCTGGCGAAGATGCGAGGTGTGGGGCCACTCTCCAGATCGTGCTTACGCAGGAAGTTCATCTCCTGGGGCTCCTCCAGCAGCGCGACCTCTTTTATGGCCTGGTCCATTATCTCGATGCAGTTGTAGAAGCAGTCGCGAGTGATGCCGCTGACCCGCACCGTCAGATCGATTCTGGGTCGACCAAGCTCCTCTTGGGGGATGATCCGGTAGCCTTTCAGCCGTCCGCCCTTCCAGACGGGCTGGACACCGATGAGGTAGAACATCTGCGCCATCTGCTCGCCATCGGCGTACATCACATCCCCCGCCATCCAGTGCATGGCCACGTTCTCAGGAATGCGGCCCTGCTCCTTTTGATACTTCTTAATGAGGCTGTCGGCGAGCTTTCGTCCCACCATCCAGGCAGCCTCGGTGGGAATGGATGTGGGGTCGAGGGAGAAGAAGTTTCGTCCTGTGGGCAGGACCTCGATCTTTCCCTTAGTGATGAGGCCGGATGGACCAGGCTCTATGAAACCACCCGAGAATCCGTGCAAGAGGCTTTGCATCTCTTGGGAAGCTTCCAGCCGCCAGCAGAGCTCTTCCACCCGATCCTGCAGAGCGGAAAGTGAGTCGCGCCACTCCAGTCCCCGTGGCTCCAGGACGGCTTTTAGAGCATCATGGTCAGCTATTTCGCTATTTACTCCAGGACCCCCATTTTCATTATTCTTTTCAGCATAATCCTGCATCATAGCAGAGATGAGATCCTTGGAGAGCAAGTCCAGCACCTGAAGGTCCTCCATCCTGGTGGTAACCTCCTTGCCTAGCAGTTCTGCAGCTGCCTTTCTGACCTCAGGCCGCAGGATGGCTCGCACCATCTCCGATCGTCTCTCGCCCTCGGGCAGAAGGCCGAAGATGTGCATGCCGTCCGGTATTTGCGTGTTGTAGAGCTGCGAGATCTTATCATGCGCCCGCTCTAAAATCTCTTCGAAGTCGGCTCCTGATGCGGTCATCTTCTCAAGCCTGATCTCTTTGGCCAGATTGCTCTTCTCCAGGTGGCCGAGAATGATATGCTCCAGAGCGTGCGCTCTTCCTCCGTCGGAGACCTTGGCACGGTTGTACTCGGCGATCTTGTCCTCCAGCTCCTTCAGCTCTCCGTAAAGATCGGAGTCGGTCATCACGGTTTGCATGTGATCCACCAGTACGGCGTAGCTGCGCCGCTTGGCAATGGTTCCCTCGGGCGGATTGTCTGAATTGTAGATGTAGAGGTGAGGCATGTCACCGATGCCAATGTCCGGGTAGCAGTCGCCGGAGAGGCCGACGGACTTGCCTGGCAAGAATTCCAGGTTGCCGTGCGTTCCCACGTGCACAATCACATCGGCTGCGAAATCGTGCTCGATGTAGTGGTAGGTGGCCAGATATTGATGAGTGGGCGGAACCTGCGGATCGTGCAGAATTTTGCAGACACTACCGTCGCAGCGCGCCCCGGCGCAGCCCCTCTTCGGCTGAGTGCAGACCAGAGCATTGCCGTATTGCACGCCCGTGATCACAATTTTGCCCTGGTAGAGCATGGCAGGAGGGATACCGTCTTTCTCCTCGCCTGGAGGGCGCCCCCAGGCCTCGCAGACGCGATTTTTTACCTGGGACGTGAGCGTGTTAAACCATTTCTCATACTCCTCTTTGGTCTGATAGGCCAGGACGCCGCCCTTGGCCACAATCTCTTCGATGGGCGTCCAGCGAAACTCGGAGATGGCCTTGCGATCCATGATGGTCTCGATCAGCTCCTTGCCGCTTTTCGGCGGCTGCTCTAAAGAATAGCCGGCCATCGCCATTTGGTTCATAATGCGGGCCACGCTCTCCAGAGTATCCAGGTGAGCGCCTCCGCCTACCGACGCCTCCACCGAGACGCAGGGGTTGTTGTGCAGGATGAAGGCTACTCGGCGTTCGCTTGCCGGCTTATTCTTGAGAGAAATCCAGCGGGAGACGCGCCTGCAGACCTTGGAGAGGCGTTCGGGCATAGGCACATGCCGCTCTATCAGGGTACCCTCGCTCACGGACTTATCAGTCACGCCGATGATGATCGGCTCAATTACGCCCTCGAACTCGGGCATGGCAACCGACCAGCCCACCTCGCTGCTGGAGAGGCCGTGGATGTCTTTCTGCCACTCCTCTTCCGTTTTATGGTAGACCGTGAGGGGATGAAAGACGGGAACATCCATCTGCTTCAGGGTGTCGATGGATTGTGCCATATTCCGGGAACGGAAGACTGGCTGGAGGTTGATGAGGGCGTCTATCCTGCCCATGAAAAACTTCTCTGCCACATCGCCGCTGGACCAGGCGCCAAGATCCTTGTCTCCCATGCCGAAGCAGAAGGCAGGAAGAACAGAAAACTCCTTCTCCAATTCCGTGATCAGGGCATCGACTTGGCCTAGGTCTCCATTGGACCAGTAGGTTCTGGAGAATATTATGCCGACGGTGGGGCGCTTCATCGGGCCGTGCCATTGCAGGTATTCCTCCAGGCTCGAGAATGGAGTTTGGGAGCGGGGGTGGTAGAGCCCCTGCCAGAGCAATTCCTGGGGCGGCTCATAGTCGCAATCAATGCCCAGGGCTTTGTTGCAGATGTATTTGAGCATGTTCTTGTAGTTATTTGGACCGCCAAATAGGATGTACCTGTTAACCGTGGTGGTTATTTCCAGGGAGACTGTGGAAAGGGCCCAGTGAGATGGGTCCCGTCCAAAGGCGATCACGATGGATTTGGAATTCAGAGCGGGAATGATCTCATCCCAGCAGGCATCGCTGGAGGGGTGGAGCAGGATGATTTGGGCATTTTTCAACGATTCGAGACATTTTTCCAGATCTTGAGGATCGGCGAACTGTGAGGCAGACCAGGCCTCTATGTCCAGTCCGACCTCCTTGGCGCCTTGAAGTAAGAGAGTCAGCTCGCTGCTCCAGGTAATAGTCATGATCTTCATTGATTACCTCCAAAATAATATGTCGCTATATCTAATTTTTATCAATATAGGTGTGAATCATGTAGATTTAATGTCTTTGTCTTAATAATCATTTTGGTTGTAGTGTTATTATTTGTCTAAATAAAAAACAGATATTAAGTTAATTATTACACTTTCCTCTGAGCGATAGCTGATAGGATGCTTCGCAAGCAAGTCCGCAGTCAAATCATTTACCAGAATTCTTTCTTCCGCTTCATAAACAGATAGACGAAGAACGGCACCCCCAGGAAGGCAGTCATGATCCCGACGGGCAGGATGACAGGAGCTAGAATGGTTCGCGCTGCGGTATCTGCCGCCAGCAAGAGCAGTCCGCCCACCAGGGCCGAGGCGGGAAGCAAGAACCTGTGATCTCCGCCGATGACCATGCGCGTAATGTGGGGCGATACCAGGCCAATGAAGCCGATGGTACCTGTAAAGCATATCACGCTCGCCGTTATAAACGAGACCGCCATCATGCAGATGACCCGTGTCTTTTCAACATTAACACCCAGGCTGGTGGCTGTCTCATCCCCGGCGCCTAAGGCATTAATATCCCATGATTTTAGCAAGAGATAGGGAAAGCAAATGGTGATAACCGCAGTCACTATCCAGACTTTATCCCAGGACGACCTGCCCATGGACCCCATCATCCAGAAGACCACCTCTTGCACCTGCTCCGCATGCCCTATATATTGCAGGAAAGAGGTCATGGCCTGGAAAAGGTACATAATGGCGATGCCTGCCAAAATCATGGTCTCGGGAGTGATGCCCTTGTATTTGGCCAGTCCGTATACGGTCATGGAAGCGAGCAGGGTGAATACAAAGGCATTGCCGATGATGAGCCATTCGCCACCCACAAAGCCTGCCCCTAAAACTATGGCCAGGGCGGCTCCAAAGCTGGCCGCGGAGGAGATGCCCAATGTGAAGGGGCTGGCCAGGGGATTCTTAAGGATGCCCTGCATTACGGCACCGGCAATAGCAAGTCCCATGCCTGCTACGATGGAAAGAAGAATGCGGTGCAGCCGCAGTCCCCAAACGATCGTGTCCGCAAACCAGGAAGTCTGAAAGCTGCCTGGGAATAATCTGGATAATATCGCGGAATACACATCCAGGACGCTGATATTGGCGGAACCCAAAGTTGCGGCCACTCCTGCCAGAAGAACGATTCCTGTAACGAGGAGGATGAGAAAAAGCATCTTTTTGCCCACGAACCTCTGGTACTTCTCCCTCAGCAAGACACTTTTGGCTGATATTCCTGTGGACATATCAACGCTCCAAGATTGTGAAGCAGCATCGTTTTTTCCAGGCAGAAGCAGGATTTGATAACCTAATTTCGCATGCCGTTAGCATCGGCAAACGGGTCCTCCTTTCCTTCATAGATATTCCCAATTTTTGCCTCGATTCATATTATCTCATTTTGCGATTTAAGTCATTATTGATAAACATTTTGGATTGGGTATTACTTAATCATAAATTTATTGCCGCGCATAGGGAAAATGCGAATTAAAAGTTCAAAAAAAGGAGAATGGTTGGCATTCAGATTAACTGGCACTCGCCAGCTCCGGGTAGACGAAAGTCCTTCCCACCGGATACTCCAGCCCCAGGAGCTGCAGATATTCCTCGTGAACGCTCACTGGATCAAGGTCAACCTCGGGATGAAGCAATTTCGCGAGATAAGTTATGCCTACTATCTGGTCTAGGCCATTCAAGACATCCCAGTCCATGACATAAACCCTGTCCGCCTTGACTGCAGAAATCCCGCTCGCCCCCGATCGAGCCAGCAACTCATTTCTCGCGGCCTCAAGTGTGACAGTATCCTGAGAGGGCCCTGCTGCCCATCCGATTTGTTTCTGATCAGAGGACTGTGTCTGCCTCTTGAGTATGACTTCCGGGTTTTGGGTCACTATCCATTCCCAGCCCACCTTGGGATAGGAATCGCCCAGCTTCTTGGCAATGTTGTAGCCATTGGCCACGCTCAAGACCTGATCAAAGCCGGAGCCTGCACCGAGGGTAGAGAGATCAGAGGTTGAACTCCACTCCGCATAAACCTTGGGCTTGTTCAGGCCATTCACAGCTTGCTCTATCGCGGACCTCTTCTCATTGTACCAGTTGATGTAATCCTGGGCTTCTGTCTCCTTGCCCAGGATCTGGCCCAATGTCTCGATCTCTCTCGTCATGTTCTCGGGCTTGGTGAACTCCAGGGCTACAGCCCTTATATCCCTAAATGGGGCCAGGCCCTTTTCTACACCGAATATTCCATAGGACTTGTCTGGATAGCTGTATCCGATAACTAAGATATCGGGTGTGACGCTCTCCTCTCCACCCTTGGCGACCTCTCCTATCATCTCATAGTCCGGCGCATTCCACTTGCCAATGCTCTGCTTCTTCGCGAGCTGGGGGAAGTAGTAGCCCTTTTTCAGCACTGTATCCGAGACGCCGACCACCTTATCTGCAGCGCTCAGCATGACCACTGCCTCGGCTGCATCCGAACTGAGGACAATTACACGTTCTATTGGCTGGGGAAAGGTGATCTCTCTGCCTGCAGTGTCGGTTATGGTCAAGGGGTATTCTGCAGCCAAAGTAGAGCTGCTGAGGAGCAATGCTATCAATGGTAGAATTAGCAAAGCTGAAATTGACTGTATCTTCATATTTATTCCTCTCATTAGCCTCGATTATTAGCATAATACTGATATAAATCTCTTTTGTTAATAAAATATTTGGATCAATTGCTATGAACTATTGCCATATTTAGATCGAAATAATGGCGCAAGAAGTGTCTTTTAAATAGAAGCCACGTTTGGCGCGACTCCCGCCGTGCGATTGCTCTTGTTTTCTAACATGTTGATTATCGTTCCATTTTCCATGACCGCAATTCGATCGCTCATATGTTTTACGACCCCCATATCATGGGATATGAAGAGCATGGTCAGGCCGAATTCGCTCTTTAGATCCATCATGAGCCGGAGGATCTGAGCCTGCACTGAGACATCTAGGGAGGCCGTAGGTTCATCCGCGACTATGAACTCGGGATTTACTGCCAGAATTCTTGCCAGGACAACTCGCTGGTTTTGCCCGCCGCTTAGCTGGTGTGGAAAACGGTTCAAGTGCTCAGGATTCAGGCCGACGATATCTACCAGTCCTAAGACTTTCTCTCTCATTTCGGTGTTGCTCATCTTTCCCCTCAATCCCAGCCGGAATGGCTCAGCTATGCACTCGCCTATGCGCATTTTGGGATTCAGAGAGGACTCCGGGTCCTGGAAGATCATCTGCATCCTTGGCCTCAGTTTTCTCATCTTCCTTCCATCCAACTTGGTTATGTCCGTTCCATCAAAAAATATGCTGCCCGAGCTGGGATCAATCAGCCGGAGAAGCAGGCGGCCCACCGTGGTCTTTCCGCAGCCGCTCTCTCCCACCAGTCCCAGGGTTTCGCCTCTCTCTATTTGGAATGAAATGCCATCTACTGCCTTGGTATATTGCTTATTTATAGATCCATTTGCATAGTACTTTTTGAGGTCCGAAACATCTATCAAGCGCATAGGAAGCACCTCGCAAAATGTCCCTTCTCCAATTTTGTCATCTGGGGGTGCTCTCTCTTACAGATATCCATGGCCTTGGGACAGCGTGGATGGAATCTACAGCCCTGGGGTGGATCAATGAGAGATGGACTGGATCCGGGTATGGGCAGCAGCCCTCGACTGGGCAGTGAACGAATGAATCCTTGTGTGTAGGGATGCTGGGGATCGCTCAGGATAGCATCCGCTGATGCATCTTCCAGAAGCTCTCCCGCATACATAACGGCAATGCGATCGCAGATCTCTCCTGCAGCAGCCAGATCATGAGTTATCATGAGCATAGATGGGCCGGAGGTCATATCTCTGATGAGCCTGACGATCTCCGCCTTGGTCCTGGCATCAAGGCCCTTGGTGGGCTCATCGGCAATGACAAAGGAGGGCTGGCTGGCCAGTCCCATTGCGATCATGATCCTCTCCTTCATGCCACCGGAAAGCTCATGAGGGTACTGCTCGGCCCTCTTCGATGCCTCAGGGATCATGGCGGACCTAAGCAGCTTCACGACCATGGCTTTGGCCTGCTTCTTATCAAGGCCCAGGTGGAGCTGAACGGCTTCTGCTATTTGATCTCCTACTTTTAGCACAGGGTTTAGCGAGGTAGTTGGATTTTGCAGGATCATGCCGATCTCCCCGCCCCGCATGAGGCGCATCTCCTCCTCACTCAGATCGAGCAGATCTCTTCCGTTGTAGATTATTCGCCCATGGATCCTGGTGTTGGGCTGGAGCAGACGGATGATGGCCATGCCAAGGACGGTCTTTCCGCAGCCGGTCTCACCGATAAGGCCCAATCGCTCTCCCTTTTCTATCTTCAGGTCCACGACATCCACAGCCTTCACCAGCCCGTCCTGGGTGGGAAAATGGGCCCTCAGATTTATTATCTCCAGCATTGCCATTGATGGACCAATCGTTGCTCATTATATTAAATATTGCTACCTGCTATGAAATTCTGCTTACGAAAGATGTTCTGCAATAATGCAAATATCTATGCAGGCATTGTCTTCTCCAGTCTGTTAAAGCATGTGTAATAAAATATGGCTGTAATGGCATAGACCACGGTTGTGACCAAAAACGGCATACTGTTCTTTCCTGCAGCCATCATAAGCCCTCCTGCATAGGTCCCAATTCCCACAAATGTATAGCAGGCCATCCACATTATGCTATTTATTATCGACCTCTCCTCCGGCTTGACTATTTCCAGTTTAAAGCTATTCAAGATGGGGTTTGCCATATTCATAAGCATATATCTCATCACAAATCCAATGGTGGCGATGAGCAGGCTGTTGGCAAAGGTGAACATCAGCAAGAAGGGTACGGATAATACCTGCACAGAGGATGCCAGCTTGATCTTTCCCATCTTTTCTGTGAGAATAGGTACTAAGAAATATCCGAGCATCATGAAGAGTTGCGATAGGGAGAAGATAACGCCTATCTGATTGGCGCTAGCGCCCAGCACCACATCGAAGTAAACATTGAAATAAGGTAGGGATGTGCCCCATCCTATCCCGTAAAGGCAGTAAAAAAAGACCATCCATCGGACGGATTTCGATTTGAATATGGATCTATAGATCAGGAGCTGGCCGCTCATGCCTATATTTTTCGGTGCGCTTTTCTCCCTAACATATGCCAGAGGCAGCAAGGAGGCGACTGTCGCTGCCAATGACACATATAGGGTCAATCGATAGGCAATGGCTCCTCCACTCTCTAATGAATATAGATCTGCTACAATGTCAGGCAAAAAACCGCCGATCATGTTTCCTGATAGGATCGAAAAAGTATAGATGAGGGAAGACATGGAAAATAGATACATCCTCTCTTTCGTTGTGGAATTTTCCAGGAGGAAAGTAGCTCCTGTGACCAGGCCCAGGGCGGAGGCCATCCCTGATGCGACGCTGAAGACTACCAGTAGCTCCTGAGTAGTGGTATTATAAAGAAAGAAAAAAGACAGAGCGTTGAGGATGGAAGAGAGCAGCAATGTCCTTCTCTGGCCTAGTCGATCACACACAAAGGCGGCGGGTATGGCGGATAGCCCCATGGACACCGAGGAGGCAGACAGTATTAGCCCTAAAAAATCATCCTTAAAGCCAAGGCTTAATATATACAGATTGAATATGACGCCATAGATTCCTGCATTCAGGGTGGTCAGTAAAACGAACAGCAAATACATTCTTGCATTGGGGCTGAAGCGTCTTACCTTGACAGCATAGCTGTTAGTTGCCAAGAGCATGTTCTTAGTAAAAAAATTAAATAATTGTTTCACTTAACACCTGAAACCAGAAATTATCTGCCTCTGTTGCCGTTCTTCAAATTATAATTTAATTCGTTCTTCCTTATTTCTATGAATCTGAGTAAGCTTTGCTTTTTCACGTTAATCCCTCGTCATTTGGAGTGTTCTCTAATCCGCACACCAATTTCTTACTATATTAAACTCAGTTAATAAGTATTGCGATTTTATTGAATTATCAAGGCAAAAACTTTATTACTAGATATGTAATAAACAAGAAAAGGTGTAATTTATATGGTACGAAATAGGAATATATCCGAAATAATGGCCTCATTTTTAATAGTATTGCTATTATCGTCGCCAGCTTTTGCCGATTCCAGTTCATCTGGCAAAATCCTGAAAGCTGATTTGATATTCGGACCGGATGAAAACCTGGACCCTGCCTACAAATATACTGGTTGGTATATGCACGAGGCGGGAATATACGAGACCCTCTTCTCATTGGATGAAGAGATGAACCTCGTGCCGACTCTTGCCACCGGCTATGATCAGATAAGCGATACGGAATACAGGATCCATTTGAGACCTAATGTGAAATTTCACGACGGCACACCTCTTAATGCCGATGCCGTGGTTTATTCCTTGGAGAGAGTCATGGGCTCATCCAACTCCCGGCATGGCGAGTTTGCATTCATAGAATCGGTCGAGGCAGTTGATGACAATACAGTTACTATTGCTACCAAGCAGCCTCATTCTCCAACCATTGCCTCATTGGTGGACCCACTGGTCTCTATAGTCAAACCCGATGTAAACTTGAATACCACACCAGTGGGAACCGGACCCTTCAAGTTCGATTCCTATGAGAAGGATGTAAAGCTGTCTGTCGCAAGAAACGATGACTACTGGGGTGACAAAGCTAAGCTTGATGGGGCAATTCTCTACTTTGTCAGCGATCCCATGACAAGAGCCATGCAACTGGAAGGAGGAGATGTGGATATCGCTCTTGGCCTTCCCCAAACCGAGGTCAAAAATTTGCAGAGCAAATCTGATCTCAATGTGCTCAGCAAAGTAACACTTAGGGAGAATCTAATTTATATTAATATGAAAAGAGCGCCCTTCGACAGACTCCTGGTCCGCCAGGCTCTAAATTATGCTATCAACCGCCAGGAAATTGTAGACACTGCTTTGGAAGGTGTGGGCGGTGTTCCTGCAATTGGAGTCTTTTCCTCTGACAATCCCTGGTCAGCCAATAAGGATCTCAATGCCTACGAATTCGATACTTCCAGGGCTAAGGAGCTTCTAGCGCAAGCCGGCATAACCGATGCCGATGGAGATGGCAGACTGGACTTCCAGGGGAAGCCCTTGGAAATCACCATAAAGACCTACGCATCCCGGGCAGAGAACAAGCCTTCGGCAGAGGTCGTGGCAGCCCAGCTCGATAAGATCGGCATCAAGGCCAGTGTGGAGATCGTTGAGTCTGGAGCCTTCAGCACCGACATGACTAATGGAAATTACGATCTGGCATTAGGCTCCTGGAACACAGGCACAACCGGTGATCCGGACTATTCCCTTTCCAAGCATTTCGAGTCCACGGGAACTGAAGCCAAGAAGACCGGCTACTCCAATCCGGATGTGGACGACTGGCTGGAAAAGGCCCGGGCTACATTTGATCGAGATGAAAGAATGGAATACTACAAACAGGTCCAAGAGCAGGTGCTTAAGGACTCTCCGGAGATCGTCCTCTTCTATCTTAACGTTCTGGTGGGCCAGAATAAGAACGTCGACGGATTTGTCATGCACCAATCCAGCGAAATCAACTTCTTGACTTCGAAGCTGTCCTTGGAGGACTGAATCTGCCTGCAAAGGAGTGCAAAACAGACCGGAACGCATCCGCGTCCCTGGGGGCGGCGCGCCATCCCAAAGAGGTCATAGCGGAATATTGGGACCTGCGCAGTCAAAGCTATGCCAGGGGCGTCACTTCCTGCAGGGACGAGGAGAGAGAGATCTGGAAGAGGTGCCTGGCACCCTTTACTGCAGATCTGCATACACGCAAGGTGCTGGATGTGGGGGCCGGCACCGGCTTTCTCTCCTTGATTTTGCATGATATGGGTGTCGATGTGGTCGGCATGGACCTATCTCGCGGCATGCTCTCTCAGGCTAAGGTGGCCTCCTGCCTTCAGAAATTGGATCTGGATCTCTGTCAGGGTGATGCAGAGTCACTGCCATTTCAATCCTCTTCTTTCGATCTGGTGGCAAGCAGGCATCTCCTCTGGACGCTGCCCGATCCGGGCAGGGCTCTGGTCGATTGGATGCGCATATTGAGGCCAGGAGGAAAGATAATGGCCATTGATGGAAACTGGTTTGATCCCTCTGTTAGCAAGAAGCTGGCAAGATGGGTCTCCAGCCATTTGGCGGGCTTTTCCCATGATCGAAATCCCGTGCCGTTCCAAAAGTACTACGAACCAATAGAAAAGCATCTGCCGTTTTATCAGGCATCCAAACCTGATCGATGTCTTGATCTATTTGAGGCAGCAGGGCTAAGAGATGTTTGCCTTGATCGTCTCCCTGAAGTTAATCGATTTTATAAGAAGCACGCAAGTCTCTCTTTTCGATTGGCTAATGCCGATACCGTCTTCCTGGTGAAGGGCGAAAAATGCTGAAATTTCTCTGCAAAAGAGTTCTTCTCTTGCTGCCCGTCTTGCTGCTGGTCTCAATAATTTCTTTCTCTTTATTCTATCTTTCACCTGGAGATCCGGCTGAGATTTTGCTGACCGGACCCCAGGGCCCGCCAGATCCTGCTGCGGTTGAAGAGTTTAGGCAAAGGGAAGGATTTAATGACCCTGCTGCTGTTTTATACACGAGGTGGCTCTCTAAGGTAGTGCAGGGTGATCTCGGATACTCTTACATATCTGGCGAGAGTGTTTCAGATGCCATAATGGACAGCTTCCGGCCCACGCTGCGGTTGGCCCTCGTCGGCCTGCTGATCTCTTTGCTGATATCCGTTCCCCTGGGAATTCTCTCTGCAGTCAAGCGCGGATCCTTCATCGACGGATTGGGCATGGCCGTATCTCTGCTGGGAGTCTCGGTGCCCAATTTCTGGCTGGCTTATCTTCTTATCATACTCTTCTCCCTGCAACTGGATATACTGCCCGTGGCAGGATACGGAGAGAGTGGCGACCTGGAGCATTTAGTCCTGCCCGCCATAACTCTGGGCATATCCTCCGCCGCTGTGACCAGCAGGATGATACGCACCAGCATGCTGGAGGCTTTAGAACAGGACTACATTATCGCTGCCAGGGCCAGGGGCCTGCCAGAGAGATCGGTAGTTCTCAAGCATGCTCTGAGAAATGCCCTCTTGCCAGTGATCACTGTAGTGAGTTTGAACTTCACCTATCTTCTCAACGGCTCTGCCGTGGTAGAGACGGTCTTTGCCTGGCCGGGCCTTGGCAACCTTATGACCCGCTCCATTTACAGTCGGGACTATCCTGTTATACTGGGATGCATGCTCTTTTTGGCTATGTTGATCTTGACACTCAATCTTCTGACTGACTTCTTCTACTACTATCTAAACCCGAGGATGGCTCATGAAGCACAGGATTGACCTCGGACTTGCGCTGTCCATCCTGACCATAGCCGCTCTACTCCTGCTTGCAGTTGCCGCCGGATGGATTGCGCCCCATGATCCTGAAAATGCTAGGCCTCAATTGCGACTGAAGGATCCCTGCAGGGAGTATCCTTTGGGCACAGATCATTTGGGCCGCTGCATCTTCAGCCGCATTCTGTTTGCAATCCGGGTCTCTCTCTTTATCGGACTTTCTGTGGTCCTTTTTTCCGCCTTGATCGGCACGATCCTGGGGGGCGCAGCGGGGTACTACGGCGGTTTTCTGGATGAGGCGGTCATGCGTGTGGTTGATGCCTTTCTCTCTTTCCCCAGCATCTTCCTGGCCCTGGCGGTAATTGGCTTCCTGGGGTCTGGTCTGGCCAATATAATGCTCTCCTTGATTCTCGTGGAGTGGACCGGATATGCCCGGCTGGTGAGAAGCGGAGTCCTATCGCTGCATGGAAAGGAATTTTTGGAGGCGGCCAGGAGCCTTGGTGCCTCGGATCTCTACATCATGAGCAGGCACATTCTGCCAAACGTCCTTCCTTCCGTGCTGGTCATGGCTACATTAGGAGTAGGCTACGCAATTCTTGGTGCAGCCTCATTGAGCTTTCTTGGGCTTGGCGTTCAGCCACCCACCCCGGAGTGGGGATCGATGATGAACGACGCTCGACCTTTCCTCAGATCCCACCCGATGATGATGATCTTTCCGGGAATTGCCATAACAGTCACGGTTTTGGCTTTCCATTTGCTCGGCGACGGGATAAGAGATCTGCTGGACTCTCGATCCGAGGCGAAGACGCAGTTATAATTTGGGCATTGAAATCAATTCCGGAAAAAATATTCCCCGCTTTTCCAGACATTCGCTAATCTATGAATCCCTGCGCTTCAAAGAGAAGGGCCCCGTTCTCGTCCATCTCCCGGAACACGGCCCAGGTGGCCCTGTCTCTGGGAACCGGATTGAGTTCGTCGTCGAAATACTTTATCTCAGATATTATTGCTTTTTTGGAGTATGTATCGAGCTTTCTTCCTTTCATGACATACTATTACTGTTTTTCAACTATAAAACTATTTTCAATAGTTGGGTGTAATATGTGTTAACTATTCATATTATTGTCGTCGTAAATACACCAATACGCTTTATGAGTCATATGTGCACCAGCAAATCGAGGTGCTATCATTCTCTTAAGGGCGCTGGTGTGTGATTGGTGTGATGAACATGAATCATAGGCGCAAAGGCCAAGGATATCAATTGGGTATCAATCTGCATTATGCTCGATAGCTGCCTGCAGTTGCATCATGCTTATCGGCTTGGCCAGAAAGCCATCACCACCTTATTTTATACATGTGTCTATATAACTATTGCAGGCGGTGATAAATACGATTCTCGGTCCCCGCGGCCAGCGTTTCCGAATGATTCTGGTGGCCTGCAGTCCGTCCATTTCAGGCATCTGGATGTCCATGAGCACCAGATCGTAGGAGCGGCTTTCCAGAGCTGTTAAAACCTCATTGCCGTTGCCTGCTATGTCGGCATCGTGGCCAAGCTTTTTAAGCATCGGTGTGGTGATTTTCTGGTTGGTGGGGTCGTCCTAGGCCAGGAGAAAGCTCAAGGCATCAGAATACCTGCCATTCTCCTGGGGCCCACAGGCTTTTCGCATGAAGTATCAGGCTGTCTGGAGCACAAGCTGCTTGTTGTGGCTCAGCACCTCTGCCATGGTATCCGCTCCCGGCACGGAGCCCGGGAAGTTGGTGAAGATGACGCGAGTGGCATTGATGCCCTTGTCCTTAAGTGACTCTTCAATGCCTTTGGCCAGATCTCCAGACTGCATGTTCTCAATGACATAGGTTACGTTCTGGTATTTGTCCGGGTTGGCATTGATGTCGTCCACGATCCTGGCAGCCGTCTTGGTTCCATTCATGGCAAACTCGGGAGCAAAGAAGTTCACCACATTCATGCCCAGCCAGTTTTGCACGGAATCTTTTTGCCAGAGCATGACGATGGCCTGTGTCTGGTTTAGTTGCTTTTTCTCGTCAACGGTTGGCTCAATAGCATCGAAGGTTTTCACGTATTCGTTATAGCGCTCATTATAGTAGCTTTCGTTGGCCGGGTCAAACTGTACCAGCCAGCCCTTTACCTCTCCGGCCAGAAGCTTGGCGTTGGCTGGGGTGTTCCATCCGCGAGAAGGATTGGAGGTGGTATTCCAGAAAAACTCTCCGTAGTTGTTGGCTTTCATGAAGTCGCCGACCGCTGGCATGTTATATCTTTGGTCGTTGCTGTCGTTGTACGCCATAAAGAGGTCTGCGTTCTTGATGAAATCCATATTGAGCTGGATGCGATTGGGAATGATATCGGTCTGCAGGTGGGGGCAGAGGGTCGGATCTGCAATGGAGATGGCCTGCACTCTATCTCCGCCGATGTAGGTTGCCGGATCCATCAATACACTGGTAGTGCAGACGATCTTGAGCGTCGACGGTGCAGTTTCTGCACCTGCAGGAACGATCAGAAAGATCGCCAGCATCAGTATGGCTAAGTTGGATGATTGATTTCTCATAATTGCAATTAGTAATACTAATTATTTAAGTTTTACTACTATCTGCTTAATTATCTATATATATTCATATTTAATATAACTAATTATAAAACATTATCTCTTTTAGCCAAAAACGAGCTCTCTACATCATTGGCCATCTTCCGGGCGATCTCCATCGGAATTCCCATGGCCTGGCAGTTTTCTGGCAACCAACTCCTGGCGGATGGATCGGTTGGACCGATGAATATCAATTCGAAAATATCATGGCTGCTATAATGAGCCAGTGCACACAAATCCCTGATCTGCTCACCGCCGGCAAAACAAATTATGCATTTTACGCCGGGATCCTCCTGTAAATCATCGCAACGTCTCATCACCACATACCTGCCCAGGGATCTGATCTCACCTTTGCATCCTCCGATCCTGTGGACATCAGGCCCGGCAACCTCTGATCAAATCCATGATATCCAAACCATGCCGGCTTAGTCTTCATATTCACAGCATTTGCCAGCAGGAACCCTATTTGCCTGATTGACCGTCTATCCTTGATTATTATCACCACAGCGAGCTTCAATCATCAATGTATCTTGGTATTTATCCTTCTCTTAAAAGACAGCATCACAGACAATGCGAATGCTGCCGTGAGAAGCAGTGCCACCAGGGGCGCTACAGGCAGCGTAAACTCAAAGCCCGCCCAGACGCCAGAAGCGCTCACGAAGAGGGCTACCAGTGGCGCTACGATGAACATGCTCCTCACATTAAAGCAGAACTGGCCGGCGATGGATGCGGGCGTCACCAGCAATACGAATATCAAGAGGCCGCCCACGATGTTGAGGCTGAGCGCCACAGAGAGGGCGATGATGAATAATAGTACGTAATATACCAGCTTGACCCGGACCCCGGCGGCTTCGGCGATCTTCATGTTGAACATGATGGCCGAGATCTCTTTGTAAAATGCCGAAACGAAGATAATAGTAAGGCAACAGACCGCTGCCAGGGCGTAAATCTCCTCCCTGTAAAGCGAGATGACATCTCCAAAGAGCAGGCTGCTTGCCGAGAGCCCTTTGCCCATGTACTCCATGTAAGAGATTAAAAAAATGGCTACTGCCATGGACATGGCGAAGAGAACGCCTAAAGTCGCATCCGCAGCCATTTTAGCTTTGTCGCTCACCGGCCCTATTAAAGCTGCCACAGCCATGCTGAAAGCAATGGCCGCCATCTGGGCATTGGCTCCCAGGAACATGCCGAGGGCGGCTCCGGCAAAGGCGGCATGCGACATGGTAAAGCCGATGGAGGAAAGATTCATGCGAGAGATAATGACGCCGAGGATGCTGCATGTGATGGATGCAAAGATCATGGCTTCGAGTGCATGACATACTACGTTATTCTCTACGAGCTGCTCAAGCATTTTCCAGGCACCACGCACTCTTTTCGTATGATGTCTTCTACCTCTTCTGCCCGGCAATTCCGGTCGCAGGAGATCCTGCCCTGATTCATGACCACCAGGCGGATGGGTATGTCGGGAAGCCCGTCGAAGGCATGGGCCACCATGAGGATGGGCACACCCTTTCTTGCCATATCTTTAAAAACGCCCTGCAGATATTCTCTTGCATAAAAATCGAGGTTGCTGAATGGCTCGTCCAGCATCATAACCTCCGGCTCCTTGGCAATGTTGTGGGCGATCATGGCTTTTTGCTGCTGGCCGCCACTGAGGGTGCCGATGGTCTTATGTGCCAAATCCTCAATTCCGACCAGAGTGATGGCCCTTTGGGCGGCATCGTAGTCCTCTTTCGTCGGGCGGTTCATCAGCCCCAAGCGGCCAAAGCGTCCCATCATCACCACCTGCTCCACGGTGAAAGGCGTGAAGGGATCGAAATAGAAATTCTGTATGACATAGCCCACCCGACGTCGCACTTCATCTGAGAAGCGAGAGACATCCAGGCCGCAGACGGTTGCCCTGCCGTGCGTGATCTTGATCAGTCCGTTTATCGACTCAAGCAGTGTCGTCTTGCCTGCGCTGTTGGGTCCGCCGATGACAACATATTCGCCTCTGTCCATTTGCAGCGACAGATCCTTGATGACGGCCTTCTCGCCTCCCTCGTATGCCGTGTAGATGCCTGTCAGATCTATGATGCTCAAAACCGCTCACCCTTTTACCCCAAAGACTGGCGCAGGATCGCGGTGAAAAGCTCTGCATCAGGCATGCTGAACATATCCTCTGCCAGCTTTTCAATAAGCAGGTCGCTATCGTCGCTGCCCTGGTGCGGAAAGGCAATCTGCCTTGGACTGATGATCATCTTTCGCTCGTCGCAGGAAAACTCACAGCGGATGTCGCTTCCGGCAATAATCTCGATGTTCCTTTTGCCAAGGGTGCAGCCGCTTCCGATCTGCACGCCGTCGGCCAGGCACGACTCTGGAGGTACGCCCTCGCAGAAGACGGCGGCCTTCATCCGGAAGGGGTCGCTGCAGAGGTTTTTCCGGGCGTATCTTCCCATCCGGTAGCCCAGGACGATGAATGGGCCGAGGTGGCCGTGAAATGCCGCCAAGTCCTCAATGGAATAATCCTTGTCTATGCCTGTGTATTTGCATGCGGATGTTGTTTGGTTCATGATCAAATAGCCCCATTAGCTTGAACGCCATTCTACATGTTGGATGTTACATATTAAATTGTTGTATGTATGAATTATTACAAAAAACATATTATTATGAAATCAAATTAATTAAACATGTGTTATTTTTTATTTCTCAATAGTGGTAATTATTACGAATGGTAATACTAATAAGCATAAATGTTATAAATTTAAATATTAGGTGCGAATTTGATAATACTAAAAACCGAAATATCCCGGACTTCTCAAGATCTGGATTATGCTTGAAGCCTTCCGGAAAAAGGAGATCATAAATGAGAACAAACCTAAACCTCGTGGCCATCCTGGTCCTTTGCGCCATCGTACTGCCCATAGCATCAGGATCTGCCTATGTCCTGCACATATTTGGCAATGCCAACATGGACGGAATCGTCGATCAGTCGGACATCGTTTTCCTAAAAGACATAATCGAAGGAAAGGAGAAATCAACTGAATTGGCTGACGCCAACTTCGACGGCAAGGTTGATGCTAAAGACATAACCCAAGTGGTGAAGATCATAAACGAAACGGAAAGCAACCTCACCATATTGGACGGCAACAATTTGCCCATCACCATCAAGAAACCGGTAGAACGAATTGTGGTGGAGTATCTGGACAATGCAGATCTGGTGCAGATCCTCAAGAAGACGGACAAAGTAGTGGGCGTGGACCTTGCTGTGGCTAAGTCCCCTGCGGAGTTTCCGGCACTGTCCGGACGGACGAGCGTGGGGGCCATGCACAAGGAGCCGGACTACGAGAAGGTACTGAGCCTGAATCCGGATATTCTCCTGG
The DNA here is from genome assembly GCA_049299735.1 of Methanothrix sp. Classification (GTDB taxonomy): domain Archaea; phylum Halobacteriota; class Methanosarcinia; order Methanotrichales; family Methanotrichaceae; genus Methanothrix. The sequence continues at coordinate 49,623 of JBAQXX010000106.1, forward strand.
TCTTCTCCAACGTAACTGCGGAAAAGAAGAAGAACCTGCCCGGTGTTTCTGTGCTCTTTGCCGGCCTTTACTATCCCGATCTGCTCAATCCTGAGACATCTGCGTTCACAGATGCCGTGCGTAAATTGGGATATGTTCTGGATGCCCGGCAGGATGCTGAAGAATATATTCAGTGGCACATAGATTCGCTCAATAAATTAAAGGAGACAACCGGGAAGGTTCCCGATAACGAGAAGCCGACGGTTCTGGTGGCTGCCTATCCGGAAGCTGATGAGAAGACCATCTTCACTTTTGCCAAGATAGACACCTTGAGCAGCATGGTGGAGCTGGCTGGGGGAAAGACAGTGGCCGCCAATCTGCCTGACTTTATGAAATCAGCCTACAGAATCGAGGTGGACCCGGAGTGGGTGCTGCAGGAAGATCCTGAATATATTATCCTCCTGGTAGTTGCCACCACCTACAGCGGACTGGTGCTCGACCCGCCCAGCGGATATGATGCAGATAATCCTACAGGAATGAAAGAGGCACTGGAGGCCTTCATGGACCGACCGGAGTATGCCAACCTCACCGCTGTTCGAAACGGCCATGTTTACATCGTGAGCGGAAACATGAGAAATGATGCCAGCAAAGGTCTCATCGGCGCAGCTTACTTGGCCAAGATCTTCCATCCCGACGAGGTGGAGCTGGACCCCGAGGATCTTCATCAGGAGTACTTGCAGAGTTTCCTGGGGCTGGACTACGACTTGGACCAGCATGGCGTTTTCATCTATCCGCCGCTCATCAAAGACCAGGGAGAGCTCGCAGGCGTGCCTGATAGCTACTACGAGGTGGCAACAAAGAACACAACCCACCGAGCATGAAAGATGGGCTGGGTGGGCAAGCAAACCGCCTGGGCCCATTGAACAATTTTCCCTCTCCAATTTTTTTCAATTCTCTCGTAATAGTGCAAGTCCCTCATAATCTTACTAACTATGCTTACAATTCCATGATATCAGTAGCAATACTTTTTACATAGTTATGATTAAATACTAAAATGATCGAATTATATGCGTTATGGTCGAGGGCCACCTGCCATTAAAGTAGCACAGGCGGGCCGCCCTTCCCGCAGAAGGAGACTTTAAGATGAGATACTCGACAAAGATAATGCTGGCACTTTGCAGTTTGATGCTGCAGGCATCAGCCGGAGATTACGTCCTGCACATCTTTGGTAATGCCAATATGGATGGTGCCATCGATGAAAATGACCTGGATTATCTGAAGGAGATATTAAATGGAACGATCAAATCTACGATGCTGGCTGATGCCAATTATGACGGCAAAGTCGATGAAAAGGACATATTGGTGGTGGAGAAGATCATCGATGATTCGCAAGAGAATCTGACTATTCTGGACGGCAATGGAAAACCGGTTACCGTCAGGCTGCCGGTGGAAAGAGCCATAGTTGAGCATCTGGACAATTCCGAGATGATGATGATCCTTAAGCGGACCGATAAGGTGGTGGGCGTGGATCTGGCCATGTCCAAATCGGAGAAGGAGTTTCCAGAACTGATAAAAAAGACAAGCGTGCCTGGCTTCTCTCCTGTCAAGGATCCCGATTATGAGCTGGCCTTGAGCCTGAGGCCCGATCTCCTGCTTACCTTCTCCAACAACACTGCCGAGAAGGAGAAGAAGATGCCGGGCGTACCCGTGGTCTTTGCCGGTCTTTACTATCCCGACCTGATCAATCCTGAGGATTCATCTTTCACCGATGCCGTGCATAAGCTGGGCTACATCATGAAGGCAAGAGAGGATGCAGAGGAGTACATCGACTGGCATATCGGCAAGATCGATGAGATCAAGTCTTTTACAAAGAACATGTCCGGGGCAGACAAGCCCAGAGTACTGATAGCCTCTCTGCCAAAAGAGGGTGACAAATCGCTCTTCACCTATGCCAAGATAGATACTTTGAGCCAGATGGTCACTTTGGCAGGAGGAAGAAGCATCGCGGAAGATCTGCCCGCCTACCTAAAATCAACTTATAGAGTTGAGGTAGATCCGGAATGGGCGATTGAGAACGATCCTGATTATATTATATTTATCACCATCGTCCTCACTCCTCCCATTGGATATGATTCGGATGACATCACAGGTATTTCGCAGGCTCTTGATTCCTTTAAGAGCAGGCCGGAGTATGCTAATCTGACCGCTGTGCGAAATAACCATGTCTACATCATCAACGGAAATCTGAGAAATGATGCCAGCAAGGGCCTTATCGGCGCGGCTTACCTGGCCAAGATCTTCCATCCCGACGAGGTAGTGCTGGACCCCGAGGATCTGCATCAGGAGTACTTGCAGAGGTTCTTGGGGTTGGACTTTGACCTGAACCAGCATGGTGTATTTATCTATCCGCCGCTGATTAAAGGCCAGGGAGAGCTCGCGGGCGTGCCGGATCGCTACTACGAGGTAGCAGCAGAGAACCCAACAACCGCAAGAGCATGAAGGAGGTGCTGGGTGAGCAAGCAAACCGCCTGGCCCCGTTGAACCTTTTTTTCCCGGATTGCACGATCCTGAGATAAAGAGCCTTTCGGGAGTTGATAATGTCTCTGCTGTGCAAAATTGCAGATGCCCATCTCATCCACCTCTAGTAACACTTAACATAGATAACTTAATATTATATCATCTTATTAAGAGCATTTAATATCTGCATAGGTGGGATATTCATATCTGAGAAGAGAAATTTCGTCCTCAGGGACCCTGAAGGCAATGAGATTAGCGTCTTTACAGGAACGGCTCCACGGCAAGCTGCCCTAAAGGCAGCCACCAGAGGATTTACAGATATAAGGCTCAGGGAGCGAGGAACTAAAAAGGTCCATGTATTCCAGGGCAATAGAATACAGATAAAGAGACCGAAGCTGGCCCCGGCCTGGATGCCCAAAAAGATCTGGAAGCCGTCCGTAAAGAAAATCTGCGTGGAAACGCTGGAGAAGATCTGATGGGCCCAGAAATGTCATTTTTTGCCAGCCCATTGACCATCGCTCCCTTTTTTGTGGCGCCAGCCTGACATCTGTGCAGACTATTTCTGGCTTGCAGTAATGCTTTGCATAGACAATGCCATCCTCTATATTTCGAGTGGGGTGGAAGTCACTTCGTTCTGCTATTTCATTTAGCATCTCTTACTCTCTGTCGCGAAGAGGCGCATCTCTCCTCAAACTTATACAAAAAGATATGGCATCGTCGAGAACGAAATCTGAATGACACTCAGATATGCCTTCATGGGAATGTGTCTTTGCATTGCGTGTTTGGATTCTCATACACTCGGTCTCCGCTTCTCCAAGCACAAGCATCAACTCCTCTTTACTTCTCCACTGTTCCATTGCTACGAAAAGCAAAAAGCTTATTAACCAGTAATATCCTAACTCCCGGAATAGCGACAGAACGCCATTGACCTCCTTTACCGTCGTCTACCTGTCGTCGGGCTCCGGCCATCTGCCAAGGCCGGACTCCTCTTCTGAAAAGATGATGAAGATCATACAGATAAGAGCTGCCATGCTATGACCTTGCTGATGATCACAGATATCAGAAAAAGCTGCTGCGACATAGGATTTGATCTCGTCACCGCCGTATTTCTCAATGGAGCCGGTTATGATGCGAGCCAACTGAGGTATTTGGACGAAAAGATCCTACTGGTGCTGGAAAGTGCCACCGCAGAGGAGGAGATTCCCGCAATTGGTGTGCGCTGCGGGGATCAGTATATCCGCATGCGAGCAAACCCGGGCCATGGCTTAATGCTGGGAGAAGAGATACAATTTGGTAAAGGCCTAGATAAAAAGCCTGGTGGGGCCCAACGGCTCCGGAAAGACAACGCTCATAAAGTTCAATTGCCAAAGCGTAATCTGTCATGGCAATCGCTTCTCCGGCACTATCTGCGAGTGTGAGCAGGTTGAGCAAATGTGCCTCGATCTTGTACTGCACAACGTCAAGGGTGCGGCGTAGTGTGTTCATCGTTTTATACATGGGTCCAGGAGGATGAAACGAGGTGATTTTCAGATACATCTCGTCCATAGCTCGCTTGTTTTCTTCGGTCTTGCCTGCAATACAACTGGCCCGCAGTATTTCGTAATTGTGCAAAAGCCTGGCGTATTTCACTGTGCAGGGCATATCGATCTTTTGAATCTCATCCGCAACATACATTATGGTCGACAAGAGGTCGGAGAACCTTTGCGGATCGCATGGCAACGAATCAGCAGTCCGGTGAGATGCAGGCGGCAGGTTCTCTGCATAAGCGAAGAACTGTTCAATCATGCTCCTGCTGTATGAGATCCACAGCAACGCCCTGGGATTGTCGCAAAAGCAGGACGCCATGCTGCTCAGCCTGCCATATTCCTGCTGAAACTCTCGGGATTGGCGGGCGATCTCACTCATCTGATCCATAAGCTCCTTAGTGAAGGTCAACAGGGTCTTGTCATACCAAATGCTCAGCGGATTGCTTCTGTCGCCCGCGCCAAGTTTGACCATGGAATTGCACATTTTCATACAGTTTTCCTGGACAGATCCTGCCTCAGATGCCGTTTGCACTATGGATTGCATGCGACGTAGTAGAGGGCCTGGGCATACATTCTGTGACAAGTGCCGGGCCACTCCGGATGGGGCCCGAATAGGATCACCTTTCCTGATCCAAAGTGTGATGATACAATGGCGGCACTGCCCCAGATGTCTTGCACCCTTTCGCAGGGGATCTGGTTAATCGGGGCGCTGTACCTGGCCAGCACAGTCACCGAGCAGCCTAAATTGAACATGCTCGGTCCGCCGAAGTACTCCACAGCTACTTGTGGTCCGTAGCCAGGCAGCACGGCATTCGGTCCGTATCCGAACATGACCGGGTGCTTTTGCTCAGCGATTTCCAGAAGGAGCGATCCCATGAGAGTTCGCCATTCCCAGTCCCCCTCGGCCGGTTCGCGGGGCATAAACCACTCTGCGTGGTAGGATGCATCTACCAGATTGAGGTAGGGATGGGGACTATCTATCAGAGCCTCAGTTGCATCGGCGCAAACTCCTATGTAGCCACCGCCATTGCAGACGAAGCTGCGAATATTCTCAATTGCCCTGACAGCTTCCTTCTGAGTTGAGAAGGACGAGATCTGGATGATGGGCTCTTTAGGCCGCTCCTCCTGGGAGACCGTGGGGATGGTCATAACCATTCTTGTCATTTGTCTGCCTTATCTCATCATCAAATCATGGGATCTCAACGCTCTCGGGGCGGGCGATGAGACTGCCCAGAGCCTGGGTGTGAATGTAGGGCGTACGAGGGTGATTTACATGATGACCGCCTCGCTCATGACTGCCAGCATAATCTGCTTCACGGGAACCATTGGCTTCATAGACCTTGTCTCCCCTCACATTACCAGGATGGCCATCGGCGGAGACCACCGTTTTCTTCTGCCAGGCAGCGCCCTGGTGGGAGCCTTGCTCCTACTGGGTGCGGATACTCTGGCGAGAGTAATCATGGCACCTGTGATTCTGCCCGTGGGCATCATGACTTCCTTCCTTGGTGTTCCTTTCTTCGTATACCTATTCCTGCGAAGGAGGAGAACGTTTTGGTAAAGATCAAATGCAAATGATCTGGGCATACAAACATAATAGAATTTTGTATTACCAAAAAGCTTATAATTATGAAGTATCTACCATTACTCGCGTCAGGTCGATCCTATATACTCCATCTGAGGCGTCAGGCTTGCTCCTTTGCACCGCGGTCACTCATTCATAATCGAGAAAACGCTTGCCTGGTCCGAAAGCTCATAGTAGGATCGACCGGACTTCCGATTTCTGGTATAATTTCATATTTTCAGAGTCCTCATGGGCACGGAGGACGGATTAATGATGCCGCTCAAATCTACTTGACTTAGTTTAATAGCAATACAATCAAAAAGTTTATTACATAGTAGCACAATTATTGGAACATAACATAATAGGAGGTTCAATGATGTCCCAAGCAGATAAAACATCAATTAGCAGGGTAGTGATATCAGATGCGGCTGTGCCCTTTATTGCCCGTGGTGGCAGGCTCTTTTCTGGGCAAGTGGTTGATTCAGATCCGGGGATTGAAGATGGTGAGGAAGTTCTCATAGTAGATAAAAAGAACAATCCTATCAGTAGGGTCCAGATCTATCAATGAGCCATAAGGTGAACAAGAAAAAGCAAGGCGAATAAGCAAGTCCGGATGGATTTGGCTGTGCCATTAAGAAAAGACGCTGGCATTGATCCTTTCCTTATTCCATTCAAAGATCAATTGCCGGTGTCCCTCTTCTAAAATCAATTTGAGTAAATTATTCTGATCTCAGTGGCAGCACTTGTGTCCGTGCTTATGCTCTGCATCGTGGATGTGCTCATGGACGTGCTCTTTACCATCGTGAGCGTGTGCATGTGCGTGCTTGTTATCATCATGGCAACACATTTTGATTCACCTCCATTTCAATGTTGATAGTATCTAATTACATGGATCGGATATATAATCCTTTTTGAGGACTATTTCAAAGATAACTGGAACGTTTGTACAAAATATTGGTAGCTATTTGTAGCACTGTTATTGAGATTATGCATAACTTTTCAGTTTCATTTATTTTCTTTGGATAAATCTTGCTTTGGGAAATGATATTAGTGGGACGGATAATTAATAAGTTGGATGCTCAGTGAGGATTTCCGTAAGAAAGATGCTGCCGGACAAAAGAATCTTTGATCCCCCATCGGAACTGATGCATTGTGATTTGGTGGTGAGATCACCTCGCGCATGCAATCCACAGAGTGCACAATTTTCTTCAAAGTAGATGCCTATGTTGTATAAAGCCGTTTTACACAATTCTGGACAAATCAGAATATGTATAAGAACGCATCAGAATTGCAATTTCCAGTATTTACGTAGCAATTCTATATGTCGGTTTAACTTGCAGGATTGCGAAGGACAAAGTTCGCTGACCGCGGGTCAGCGAGAGTCTCGACGAGAAGTCGAAACATCGGGAAGCCCCATCTATTAGGACAGGAGGCATTCACCAAAAAATATAAAACGGCAGGTAATGGCAAACGCTAATCTTCCAGGCTGCAAAGCTGACAGCTGTGGTGCCATTTTGGCTCTGCCACAAACTGGACCGGATTTCCGACATTACGGATGCCCGCATTCATCTCCTGGATGAACTTTGGCGTCTCTGCGGGGTGCATGCTCGCTGGCTTGATCCGTCCCACTTCGCGGCCATGAACGCCGAAGCGCCCGTCAGTTTTGTCAATAGCCACGACCGCATATTCCGGTATGTCCTCACATTCACCATCGTTCAGGTAGAGCAGTCTCTCGTGATAAAAGCTGCAGCAAAGAGGCCATTTGTGGTTGAACATCGCGTCCATCAATTCGTCTTTGCTGTCTATTCTTGTGAAGGAAAATGCTCGATCGACATGATTCATCAAATTCACCGTCCCAATCATTCTAATCGTTGATGCTAAATCCATCATTCATTTCCCTGCCATGCCATGATCTATCGCAGATCGGCCGGCACCGAGAAAGAAATGTTGTGCGCTGTCACTTGAATATTCTTTTCAATCCTTCTTTTTGTGTTCTTCTTCCTCGCCATGCTCATGTTTATGCTTTATTTCGTGTTCATGTTCGTGCTTGTCTGCCATTTATTCCACCTTCTTTAGCTTGATAGTCAACATCATTAAGCTCAATGGTCCCTTTGACTACTTCTTAGTATAATCGTGTTATGTTCTAAATACTTTTCTATTAAATGTGTTTTAAAGATATACTAATTAGAGAGATATTAGCTCAATCGACATTTCCCGACTAGCCTGCCCAACAGAAGCTAGCTGAAGCGCCGGATGCGTGCAGGTTGCTCTGCAATAGGCTACTTCAAGACCTATTGCATCTATCCGAGATCAAGGATCGCATCAAAGCCGTCATAATAGCTGCAAAGAAAGCCAGACAGAGCTGAAAAGGGATCGAATGTCTATGACGTGGCAAGCCGCGTCCTTCAGGACGCGGTTTTTCACATCAGATGTTGATGGGCATGCTCCTTTTCTTTTCCATGGGCATGGAGGTGCTCATGAACCATCCTTCCATGAATATGCATGTGCTCGTGAATGAGGTTGACACTGAGAAGGAGTGCCATGTCATCCAGTATTTTGACCGTTTCTCCGTCGACTTTAACGCTGTGATCTTCACCCATGACTACGGCCCTCTTGCTGATCTGCTCGATGGTCTCCAGGTCATGTGTGGCGGTGATCACAGTCTTCCCCGACCTTCCCAGCTCCTGCAAGAGCTCAACCAGCCACAGCTGCGTCCTGGGATCTAATCCGGCCGTGGGCTCATCCAATAAAAGTACATCCGGGTTGTTGACCAGGACTGTAGCTATGCATACTTTCTTTTTCTCCCCGCCGCTTAGGGTATGAGGTGATCGATCCCTGAGCTTTGTGATCTCCATTATCTCCAGAACGTCCTCAACTCTGTGTTTAACCTCTTCGGGGGGGACATCAAGCTGTAAGGGCCCAAAGGCTATCTCCTCGTAGACTGTGGGCGAGAAGAGCTGGACATCAGAGTTCTGAAAGACAAAGCCCACCTTCGTGCGGAAATAGGACCGGAACTCATTATCCTTTATGGCATCAAAAACATCCTCTGTTATCTGATTACCGAATGCATAAAATTCTCCTGAAGTCGGATAGATCAATCCATTCAGTATGGCCAACAGAGTCGATTTGCCGCTGCCGTTTGTGCCGATTATCGATACTTGTTCTCCACGATTTATCTTTAAGCCGATATCTTTCAGCGCATCTATCTTTCCCACGTATGAATATGAAATGTTCCTTAAGTCGAAGATGGTATCCATGTTCTTACACCCGAATGAAATCATGAGCGACCAACACAAGCAATACGCTCAGCGATATGGCTGCTGCAACTGCGAAGTAATCCCTATGCTGCATATTGAACTGTTGCATGACCTTGACGTCGCCATTGAAGCCTCTGGACATCATGGCCATGTGCACCTTTTCGCTCATATCTATAGATCTTATCAGCGTATAGCCCATGCGTCCGCCAACCCATTTCTGCTCCTCGAACATGCTTCGAGACTTTATGGTCCTGGCTTTCTTGGCAGTATACATCTCCCGTACCATATCCATGAGCAGGAAGATGTATCTGTAGGCCATCTCCAGCGTCAGGACATAGATCTTTGGAACACCCACCGAGCGCAGGGACTTGAAGAGCACCTGCTGTGGCGTTGTGATAAAAAGCAGGACCACGGCCGAGACGCATGTTGCTACACGCATGGTAAATATGACTGCCAGTTTGACTCCCTGCTTGGTGATGAAAATACTATCCGGCAGCGAGATGGGTCCGATATGAGCTCCTGGCCCCAGATATGCCAACATGATGAGTGGGTCGCCGGGAAAGAAGATGTTGAAGATCATGGGTAGGGCAATTATGCCTGCAAAGATGGGAATAAAGAGCCAGACACGCTTAATGAAGAATAGCACATCAACCTTGCTGAGATATGCGAAAAATAATGTCAACAGGTAGACAATGATCAATAGATATAGGTCTCCTATCATGCTGGTGGCAAATATCACGGCCAGAATGGAGATCAGCTTGGCCCTGGGATCCAGGCTCTGCAGCAAGCCGTCACGCTTGGCATATGTCTCGGAGACAAAAGCTTCCTGCAAAAAGCTGAAGATGCCGTCAATTGTCTTCCCTACAAAGCCTTTCTTGCCGTGATATACCGCAGAGCACGGGCAAGGGCCAACATCAACTTCTTTCATCCATTCCGGGATCATATCTTTCTGCTCCAAATCCAAATTCCAGATTATAATTAAACGTTCCGATACGTTTTATTCAATTATTTTAAAACCGAAAAATTTTAAAAAAAAGGCGTTAGTCTTTGGCGATCTTCTTGCCCACGAAGTAAAGCAGGCCGCCGCAGATAGCAACGCCGAGCACTGCGGACAGGATGTAAGCTGCTGATGCAGCCGTCATCGAATCACCTGTTCCGGGAAGGGCATAATCCGACATGGGGGCGCTCCAAAGAGATGAAAGCTGCTCCAAACCAAGAGGCACAAAACCTAGCTTTTCCTTAACCTCTTCAGGTCCCCACTCTCCAAATGTCTCTCCAACAGCCAAAAGCCCCAACGGCGCCAGAATAATCAGCGCAGCCAGGCCAATAGCAAAGTTTTTTATTATCTTATCCATGGTCTTACCTCACGCTGTACTTGCATTCTTCATTTTCTTCTTCTGTGCCGCAGATTTCTCTCCATAAAGCAGAGTGGTGTCCGTTCTCTGTATGTAGGCAAAGATTAAAGCCGTTATAATCGCCTCAAGGATGCCGAATCCGAAAACATGCTCCAGTACCATGGCAGGAACTGTTACTGATAGCGGGTAGGGCATGTAGAGCGGCACTCCTTCGGCTGTGTGGTGCAATATGGGCTGAATCCCGAATTCAAAGCCTGTAAAAGCCGATGCTATCACTAGAGATATGTAGCCGGCTATGGCCGCGGCAATGACCCTCCTCGAAGAGGTAATTTCTGTACTTCCGCTGATGAGCTTGTAAGCATAATAGGCAACAAAAGGCATCACTACTGCCATATTAAAGCAATTGGCTGCGATCGCCGTGATGCCTCCATCGCCGAACATTAACGCCTGCAGCACGAGGGCAACGGATATGGCAATCACTGCTGCCCATGGTCCAAGAACGATGCCGATTATTGCAGCGCCTACGGCATGGCCGGTGCTGCCACCGGGAATTGGGACATTGAACATCATAATAACAAAAGAGAACGCTGCAGCCAGCGCCAGCAGGGGAACCTGCCTTGACTTCAGCTCAGAGCTGAGCTTTCTTCCCGCATAATACCAGATGGGGATCATTATGATCCACAATGCGATATAAGTGTATGGCCCTAGATAGCCATCAGGAATGTGCATAGCTTCACCAAAAACCAAAATGTCTTTCAATTATAAAAGGTTACCTATGATCACACTAAGTAATAATCATCTGCGATATTTTATGCATATATTGAGTAAGTAAATTATGGCCAGACAATTTTAGCAGGTCCAAATTTTTGAAGCGCGTCTCTCCTTGTATACCTAGCATGCGAATAAGTTGTAGGCGAGAATCAAATCTTGTGTCCAGATATAATACGCGCACAGCATGAGAATCATTGGCGCATGCAGAACATGTATGCACGATTTATCAATAACTTGATCAACATATGATTTTTCAATAGCTCATGCGATATTTGTGTCTTTCGTTAATACACAAAATAGAGTGTTGCGCTATCGTGCTACCAATATGTGTAATTATCAGATATATTAAAATAATAGAAGCAATACGTGCTAAAATTGAGATTATCATCTACGGAGGGAATGATCTGAAAGAGATTATCCTATTGCTGTCTATATTTGCGCTGATAGGCATGTCTGCAGCAGATAATGAGGAAACTGTGGAGCAATTAGAGGAAAATGGTGAGGCATATGACAATCCTACGACCTTGGAAGAGAAAAGTCTAAAATTCAATTTTGAACAGAACGTGAGCGGCACGGGCTTCTTCACTGCCTATAAATACGCTCAAATGCCGGATGCTCTCGGGACGGAAGGACAACAGTTCAACGGCGTCGAGGCTAAGAACAGAGCTCACGGCAGCGGCAAAATAGATACTGATTCGACCTTATACACCGAGAGTTCATACAGCAATAAGACCTGGATAAACGGCGCTTACGATGAAGATGGGGAGGAAATCGAGGATGAAGAAGGATCAACAAGCATTATTCGGATGAAAGAAGACAGCAAGATGACTTACATACCCTTAGCAATGGGCATAGGATCACGATATTATAATCACAATCCGGTTGTTTTCAATTCACTCCTGAGCGAAGATGATTGGATCAAGAATCGCGATGATTTTAATTCCCTGAATCATATGGTTGATCGAGCTCATGGATTAAACATGGTGCTTGAGGCTCAATCAAATGCAGGAGATGACACAGCGAATACCACCATGAATATCGAAGAGGACTTGATTGATGGCCGGGCACACTTCGGAGTGCTTCAGCTTGAGGGAATCCCGGTGGATGAGGGACCTGAAGAGGATTCGGAGGAGGTTAAGGTTCTCGGTTTGGCAATGAAGGCCTGGAAGAAGCCTTTGATAGATATGGATGAGGATTACGTGGGAAGCTTCCACATTAAGAAGAATATGAATCTTACCACCCAATCCGAAGAGGAAGAAGAGGAAGATTCATGGCTGCCCTGCTGCTTTGGCGGATTTAGCGACATGAACTATGCAGATGCAGAGATCTTCAAGTCTGCCAGGGGAGTATTTGATTGCACTTGCTTTATAGCTCCATACAATGCACAATTTGCCGGATGACTGCTAGACTATTCGATATTTTTTTCTAGAAAATAATCCAAACGGCGTCCTGCCCTTATTAGCAAGTTTTAAATATATAGTGTTACTTAACGAATACGAGGTGATAATACTTGAGTGTGAGAATATTATGTCTCTGCATAATGGTGATATTCTGCGCCATGGCGGCGAGCGCTCATGAGACCTTTGTCCGGCCTCTTTCGGGATGGATAGAGGTAGGAGATGTCGCCGTTTTGCCTGTAGGAAGCGGGCATAATACGACTTCTCAGGAATTGCCATTCGGATATGTAAGTCTAAACATAACCAGCCAGTCTGGATCCAAAGAAACACATGTATTTACCAATAAGACTCAGACAGATGGATTCTGGAAAGTTCATAGCTTTGACGTTGACGAGCCTGGACTTTATGTTATAGATGTATATCACACCGAGGGATTCTGGACCCATATTATAACCAATCCCCCCGACGAAGGCTTCTGGGAAAATAAATATGTGGATGAGATCAACTTCAGTTCATTGAACAAGACCGGCTGGGCCGATAACTGGTATGTGGAGAGGTCTTATCCCAAGTATTGCTATGGCAAAGCTTTCCTTGCTTGTACTGGCTCAGATTTTGCAGTAGCCTCCAAGCCTATGAGTCAGCGGTTTGAGCTTGTGCCCCTTGACAACATAACGAAGATAGGCAAAGGCGACTTCCAGTTCCAGGTGCTCTATGAAGGCAAACCCTTTGATAACATAACTGTGCAAGCCGAGAAGGTAGGCAACGACACTATGATTGAGGGCGTGACAGATACGGAGGGAAAGGTCGTGCTTAATCTGACGGATAGCGCTGAGCTGAGCGAATGGGTTATCTGGGCTGATAGCGCCACGGACTCACGCATTGTGCTGGCAAAAGACCTGCCTCGAGGAGAAAACTCAAAAGAGAAGAGCTATGTTGGACCGGTCTACCGCGCCGCCTTGGTTTTAAGGTCAGATTACATTAAGTCAATCACTGATTGAACAGGGCAATAGTTGCCTCAAACTTTTTAAGATATTTTTATATTTGTTCGTTGTACTCCTGCAAAATCTCTTTGCCCTTTCCTCAAAAGGTCCTTCCACTCTCAAGAATGATCGTTTCATGAGCCATGAACCTGATCACCTCGGGCTGATGAGAGATAAGCAGATAAGCCAGGCCCAGATCTCTTTGCAGATCCTTGAGTAGATTGAGAATCTGCGCCTGCACCGATATATCCAGAGCGGAGGTGGGCTCATCCAGGATTATAACCTTGGGTTGGAGGATCAACACTCTGCCCAGAGCCAATCTCTGGCACTGTCCTCCCGAGATCTGAGCAGGATAGCGGCAGAGCAACTCCTCGGATAGGCCTACCATCTCTAAAATATCTCTTGTCCTATCCTGCCATTCTCTTGGGGGAATTTTTAGGAGGCTTAAAACCTCATGAATGGACTGTTCAATGCTTTTCCTGGGATTCAAAGAACCCTCAGGATCCTGGAAGACCATTTGCACCTGCCTGCGAAAAGCCAAAAACTCCAGGCCTCGCATAGACGAGAGATCCTTCCCTGCAAAGAGAACCCGTCCCGAGGTGGGCCTCTCCAGACCGGCCAGCATCATTCCCAGTGTGGTCTTGCCCGAGCCGGAAACTCCCATCAATCCCAGAGTTTTTCCCTCACTCACAGCAAGTGTTATGCCCTGCAAAACAACGTGCCGCTTCTTGAAGATCAGGCCCGATTCATAGGCCTTGCCCACATCTTGTGCCATCAGTATAGCCAGCATCTCACCTCTCTGTCAGTGCACTCGTCCCTGTCTGGGACCTTTCTCCTGCCATCAACTTTAGTCATCTTCGGCTTCCTCCTGCATTTCTCCTGGCATTGCGGGCAGCGGGGATGAAACTTGCATCCGGCGGGCGGATTTATCATGGAGGGCGAGCTACCCGGTATGGGATGAAAGCCTCTTTCGGGAAGACAGCTTAAAAGGGCAATCGTGTAGGGATGAAGCGGCTCTGAGAAGATCTCTTGGCTCTTACCTATCTCCACAATCTCGCCGCAGTACATCACTGCTATCCTATCTGAGACGTCTCTGGCCAGCAAGAGATCATGAGTTATGAGCAGAAGAGAGGCTCCCATTTGATCCTTGATGCTTGCCATCTCCGCCATTACCTCCCCCGCTAAAGTGCCGTCCAGGCCTTTGCTGGGCTCGTCTGCTATTATGATCCGGGGCGAGAGAATCATGGACGTGCCGATCATCACCCTCTGATTCATGCCTCCCGAA
>JBAQXX010000107.1:0-6806 GCA_049299735.1 Methanothrix sp.
AGGTCATTGGTATTGGATGGCACTGTGGATGCATACTGGGTGAATGGCAACCCTGCACCGGCACCGTAGTACACATTGGAGGGAGTTTTTTGCGTTATATCAAACTTGGTTGGATTGCTTATTATCCCACCCACAACAGGCGTACCTGTAGTTGTATAGTACTCTGTATAGGGTGAGAAAGTGACCTCGCTATACTCCTGGCTGTAGAAGGAACCACTCGTAGTGTTGTACCAGGGGAAATTAGGGACAGGCGTGTCGAGCCACCGGAGCATGCTAGACAACCCCGGATCGGAATTTGTACGGGTGGACACTTGGCCCATGTTGGGGCTGATCCAATCTCCGCTGGATCCCATTGAGCTGCCACTGGAGCCTGCGCTTAGGGGATCCTGTGCGAATGCCTGAACGGCAAAGCAAACGAGCACCATCATACAAAACAAAATTTTACCATATTTCATTTTAACACCTACTATTGCTTAAATTATCTACTTGGATTTCTAAATGATCTCAGAGTCTAATGTGGTGGGACAGACGACCATGATCCCAGCAACAGCAAAGATTGCCTCGAAGCCAGGAGCCGTGCCAGTCGCAGCCGTTGATTTAGTCGTGCCTGCAGTCTAGGGGTGGCAGGAGCCGAACTAGTCGTAGTTGTAGTAGATTCAGTTACATAAGCTGCAGGACCTGGAGCCAACAGCATCGTACCAATAAACGCGGCCACTAATTTCATAGAGAAAGTCCTCCATTTTTATCGCTTAAAAAAAGATAAGAAAGATTGATTACATCAAGGCCCGATAGCCAAATATGCTCCTCATCAATCTCCTATTTTTTAATTAGTTATGCAATATCTCTAAGATATTACATGCACTATTGGTGGCGTTGATCCTGCAGGTGTTTGGGCAAACACATCCACAATGATCACATTGCTGGGCTGGCTGTTTACCACAAAGTAGAGCATATGTCTTCCAACCTGGTCGGCATTGAAGTTCATGGTGTTATAACCCTGGTTGAATTGATATGTCTTGTACTTCGAGCTGGTTGTGTCAGTCTGGATCATCTCATAGAAGCCTGCCGGTCCTTCAACGGGGGCGTAGGCGATTAGCTGCAGCCAGGTTCCCACCGGGCTTACCACATATTGTGTCCAGTTTGTTGCTCCCTGGATCCAGAGGTCGTTGGTCTTGGATGCCACTGTTGATGCATACTGGGAGAATGGCAATCCTACACCGGCACCGTAGTACACATTGGAAGGTGTTTTCTGCGTTATATCGAACTTGATAGGATTGCTTATTATTCCACCAATTACAGGCATACCGGAGGTTACATAGTACTCTGTGAAGGGAGAGAACGTAGTGTAGCTATATGCCTGGCTATAGAAGAAGGAACCATCCGTTGTATACCAGGGGAAGGTAGGTACCGGTTGATCGAGCCACTGCAACATGCCAGCCAGCCCCGGATCGGAATTTGTGCGAGTGGACACTTGGCCCATGTTGGGGCTAATCCAATCTCCGTGAGATTCCGTTGTGTTTCCTGGAGTCAAGTTGGCTGGAGTCAAGTTGGCTGGAGTCAAGTTGTTTGGACTATCCAATACTGCGCAAGCCTGAAACACAAGGCAAAAGAGCGCAGTCATAAACAGTAAAATTTTGTTATATTTCATTCTAACACCTACTATTTCTTAAATCAGATTATTAGATTTCCAATTAACTCATAGCTTTAGGAGGAGGGATAGGCAAATAGCGATGAGGATGTCAAGAATTTTTTACATCCCATCTCATATCTGCCTGATTCATTAATATATTGCTTATTTCAGTGCCTCAGCCTGTCTTATTTCCTATGAGCAGTCTTCGCCTTTTCCGTATTACCTTTTGCGTGTCCCATCTTTTTCCCTACATCAGCCTTCGTCTTCTTGACATCAGCCTTCGTATCTACATTATCATCTATCATTTTTTTAATTCCACCATTTGTGATCCTAACTCTAATAGAATGCCATTGAATAAAAAGCTTTTGGTATCAAAATATTAAAATGCTATAAGCTATGCACATATAAATTCAGCAGATTAAAGCTTATCAGAACCGACGGCAAAAAAAAGATATCACTTCTGAAACCCATAACCATCTAAACCAATAGAGTTATGAACTTCGTTAGTAATCATGTTGAAAGCTTTTGTATGGTGTGTGTTCGTGCTTCCTAAATGCTGGAATGGATCGAATTTGCGATTAATATAGGACCCTCGATAAGCGAATATTGCTCGATCCCTAAAATGAATCAGTTGCACTATACTCATCCTCGCCAATTTGATAAGCTGCGATGGGATGGCAAAAATCATGCTTTTTCGGGGCATAGGAAAATTGCAGTTTGGGCATTGTGGGATTTTTATTATCAGGTAGATCAAATAGGAGATGCCTAAACTGCAAATAAATCCCTTCCATGTTAAATGTATACTTGGCGTTACATTTTTATGACAATATTCACAAAGTACCATATATCCTCTATCTTTTATTACTATTGCTGATTTTAACAAATTATTGACCTGGAGACTGTTTTTTTTTTTGCGTTTAAATTTAGACTTTTTATTGTCTATTCCGGCATCTCATCTATTTTATTTCCTGCGCCGGCATTAGCCTTCCTGATGCCAGCCGACTTATCTACATTATCTTCTATCATTCTCTGAATCCACAGTAGCTGTTCTAATTCTAATAGAATACTATTGAATAAAAAGCTTTTGGTACTATGATACTAAAATACCAAAATCTATGCATATATAAAATTTATTAAGAAATAAAATACGTATCCAAAGACTGCATTGAACTAGGCCGAACCAGCGGCCAAAAATTAGCCTGGCCGAGAACCTTGCACTCAAGGCGCTCGATCCGGGTAAAGAATATAATTATTGGAGCAAATCTATCCCTCAATCCACTCAAATTTTGGATCTTTGATGTTATTAAAATTCTTGAGGATCATTACCGCGTCTTTCCTATTCAGCTGGGAGTCCATCATCTTCTCGCACACACAACGCAGTCCATCTTTTTCCTTCTTTAGGGCATCGCGATCTTCGGATTTAGGGACCAGTCCAAAGCTTTTAAAAAGGTGCTCCTTCTCGTCCATTTGCGTGCTCATACCCCATTTGCTGAACATTACGGAAGCATTATCCAAAAGATTTTGATCAAACATCTCCGGAAGCTTGCAGCCATCTATCAGCCGCATAAATTCTTCTTTCTTCAATATGATCACCTCAATAGATCTATTAATCTAGGAAATTTAGTTCTTCTTCACTGCATTATGGATCTTTCTCGCCAGGACCATGGCGAGGGGGATTATAGTCCCCAGCATGAACAATATTTTTATAAGTTTCTTTAACATAATTTGCGTCTTCTCCTCAGAACTGCGAATGTTACCACCAGGAGTCCGGCAACGGCAATTGTCGCCTCGAAGCCTGGAGTCGTGCTAGGTAGTAGCCGTTGATCTAGCATCAGTGCCTGGGACCGAGCTAGTCGTTGTTGTAGTTGAATTAGTTGTATTCTCGGCGATACTTAGGGCCATAAGCATTATCCATAACGTATTTAGGGGCAAGCAATAGGCAGATCCTAAAATGCAATCCTAAATTCCAAGCTGTGCAAGCTGTAATGTAGCCAGGTGGATTGAGCCGCCAAACAAAATCGATAGCACCGCCAAGATGATGAATACGATAATTAACCATTTGGCAATATCCATCGATATTCCAGCACCACGCACACCTAATATTCCAAGTATCAGAGCTATTACAAAGAACACTATTCCCAAATATAGTAAGTCCGCCATTTTTTTATCAACCTCTCTATCGATGTGTGTTACTTGCTTTTGATTTTGCCTCTAAATTCCACCGCATCAGATATCCCAATGAGTTCAATTATTAAGGAAGGAACAGGCAATTCGCGAAAAGGATTTGTATTGTATATTTCTGTGCATCGGCCGTCTATTTTCTATGAAATCTTCACCTTTGCGGCATCTGCTTTCTCGTGTACTAGCTTATTATCTAAATCAGCTTTCGCCTTCTGTGCATCGGCCTTTATGTCAGCTTTTGCATAGGCTGCTTTCTTGCCCAGCTCATCACCATGCTCAAATCTGGCCTTCACCTTCTCTACATCAGCCTCAACCTCTGCCTTGGCATGGGACATTATATTCCCTAAATCAGAGACTGCCTTCTTGGCATCAGCCTTTATATCAGCCTTTGCGTAAGCTGCTCTCTTGCCCAGCTCTTCATCATCATGCCCAAATCTGGCCTTCACCTTCTCTACATCAGCCTCAACCTCCGCCTTAGCATTGGACATTATATTCTCTAAATCAGAGACTGCCTTCTTGGCATCAGCTTTTATGTCAGCCTTTGCATAAGCTGCTTTCTTGCCCAGCTCATCATCATGCCCAAATCTGGCCTTCACCTTCTCTACATCAGCCTCAACCTCTGCCTTACCATGGGACATTATATTCTCCAAATCAGCGACTGCCTTCTTGGCATCAGCCTTTATCGTCTCAACATTTTCATTTGTCATTCTTTGATTTCTCCATTTAAGAATCTAAACATAATAGGCCGTCATTGCATAAAAAGATTTTGGTACCTAAATTTTCAGACACATAAAATATATAAGCATGAAGCTTTATTATGGAGAACTATGCAGAAAACCACATTGACATTATCCGAATCTGTGTCCAAAACGCTGAAGGTTTACACCGTGCAGTCAAAAAGTAGCTTGCGGGCCCAAAGCATCGTGATCGAAGAAGCCTTAAAAGAATTCTTTGAGATGCGCAATGTGAAGATAGAAGAGTAGCCAAAGCGATTTCATCAATATTCATTTTATTCTCCTTGAGCATCTCCGAAAGTATTGGCTCGTTTAGATGGAAGGTGCCATGAAAAAAAAAGTTCTTAGTGTCTTCTCCTCAGAGCTACGAAGGTCACTGCCAGAATGCCTGCTACAGCAAAGGTCGCTTCGAAGCCCGGAGTAGTAGTTGTAGTCGTTGATCTAGTCGTGCTTGTAGGCTCGGTAGCAGGAGTTACGCTAGTCGTAGTTGTAGTTGATTTGGTAGCGTCAGGACCGGGAGCCGAACTGGTCGTAGTTGTGGTTGATTTTGTAGCATCAGGACTGGGAGTCGTGCTGGTTGTAGTTGTAGTTGATTTAGTCTCTTCCGCTGTTGCACTCAGAGCCATCAGCATCATTGAGGCAATAAATATGGCTACTAATATCTTTTTCATTTAATAACCTCTTCTCTCTGGTGATATTTATGAATCTGGCATGTTGCCCCCAAGCATTATCCATAATGGGTTTAGGGGCAAGCAATACGCAAATCCTAAAATGCGATCCTAAATTCCAAGCTGCGCAAGCTGTAATGTCGCCAAGTGTAATGATCCACCAAATACAAGCGACAGTACCGCCAGGATGATGAATACGATTATCAGCCATTTAGCGATTTCCATCGATATGCCGACACCGCGTACTCCCAGTATTCCAAGTATCAAAGCTATTACAAAGAATACGAGAGCCAGGTAGAGCAAGTCCGCCATTAATGATCACCTCCTAATTATTGATGACTGTGTATATTCTCTCGTGTCTATTTGAGTGCATCTTTCATCGTTTTTCCTATGTCAGCGATCGCTTTTCCTGCATCGGCTTTTGCATGAGCGGCCTTATTCTCGACATCAGCCTTTGCTTTCTCAGCATTAGCCTTTATGTCCGCCTTGGCATAAGCTACCTTTTTTCCGGCCTCATCATGCTCGAAATTTGCCTTGATCTTCTCCACATCGGCATTTACATCAGCTTTTGCATGTGCTACCTTGTTCCCTATATCAGCTACTACTTTCTTAGTATCAGCTTTCGCCGTCTCGACTCGATCATTTGCCATTTTTTAATTCCTCCGTTTGTGAATCTAGATCTAATAAGATGTTATTACATAAAAAGCTTTTGGTACCCAAATTCACTGACACGTAAGATGTATAACACGAAGCCTCACTATGTAGGGTCGTGCAAGAGCAGATATTCCCTAACGAAATGAACTTGATTAGCAAGGCTAAGATTGAACAAATACGATGAAGAACGCACAAATCCAAGCAAGGATTTTGATGGCGGGCTGCCTGCTTATCAGTCCTTAAGATTATTTAGAAATATTCTTTTTCAGCATTTCCTGGATCGCATTGAGGAAACCCTCGATCTTCTGATCGGTAATCAGAGTTAATATCTCGGGATTTGCATCCATATAGGAAACATCCATTGCGGCTCCGCCCGGATGAGACAGAAACATCCGTATCTTGTTATCATCAGTCTTAACTAAGTAAACCTGGGCCCTGAAAGGGAACGTTGGAATCCCAGAGAATTCTCCAATTGGATATCGGACCTCAAATGGCATCCTATGGTTTAATTTTGCCTCCAGATTCATTATCTTTTCTTTAACAGCCATACCGATGGCGTCATCCTGTTTTCTTGTGGCCGCTAATTTTTCTTCTTCTGCATCAAGTCTCTTTTCGTACTCACTGCCCAACTCGTTTATCTTCTGCAGCTCATCTTCGATACCATTCATTGAATCACGTCTACAAAGATGCACACTTTGTCCTATTTATAAACATGGCTGTTCGTAATCTTACTCGAGAGGACTATAAAATATCCTTGGATCGACGATCTCCGCCATGCGGTTATGCGCAAATATGTCATATTGGCGCCATTGATCCCACATTCCGCACTTTTGACTCGCGGTTCTTAATTTTCCGCCGTTAAATATCCGAAATATTTTTAAATAAATAGCTCCTACCTATTTTCTGAAGTGACGTAGCATGGATTTGGATGTTGAGTCA
>JBAQXX010000108.1:0-5286 GCA_049299735.1 Methanothrix sp.
TTTTGCAGAGCGTGCGGGTTTACTTTCTTCATCCACTCCTGCATCTCCTTGTCCAGGGCGTACTTGTTGGCCAGCTCCTCGTACATCCAGTCCTCCAGAACCTCGGCGGTGGCATCCCAGCCGAAGGATAAGTCCACAGCCCTGGCAAAATCGGCTGCGCCTTTGTAGCCGTGTTCCTGCATGCTCTTGATCCATTTCGGGTTGAGGATGCGCGTCCGAAAAATGTGCTTCGTCTCTTCAGCAGCGCTTCTGGTCTTCACCCTGTCTGGGTCGGAGCTGTCGCCGCAATAAGACCTGGGCAGCTCACCTTTGATGGATTTAACGGCAGAGATCATACCACCGTGAAACGAATAAAAGTCGTCGCCATCCAGCATGTCGATCTCTCTTGTGTCCTCGTTCTTTACGGTCAGGTCCAAGCAGCCCAAGCGCTTCTTGAACTCTTCCGCAGCTACAACCCCAAATGAACTGCGACCATATGCATATCCTCCCCAGACCACATAGACCTCTGCCAGATCATGGCAGTCCTTCCAATTCTTAGACTCAATGGCAGCGCTAATACCTGCTCCGTAGGTTCCTGGCCGACTTCCGAAGATACGATAGCCAGCCTCTTCCCTTGCCCTATCTCTGGACATGCCGGCATCCACCTTTCCATTCTCACTGAGCTTTACATGATGAGCCAGGTAGTTTTCCTCTGGGGATTCTTTGAGACCTGCAACCATCTGCACCGCCTCGTCCATCAGCTCCACGATATTTGGAAAAGCATCCCTGAAGATTCCGCTAATGCGCACCATGACATCGATGCGAGGCCTTCCCAACTCCTGCAGAGAGATCAGTTCCAGGCAATCGATCCTGCCGCTTCGATCCTCCCAAACAGGGCGTACTCCCATCAGGTAGAGTATCTCGGCAACCTCATCGCCATAGGTTCGCATGGTGTTGGTGCTCCAGAGAATTATGCCGATGTTCTCAGGATATTCTCCTTCATCCTGAATATACTTCTCCAGAAGTAAATCTGCCTGCAATACACCTACCTTCCAGGCCGCCCTCGTGGGGATGGATCTCGGATCCAGGCTGTAGAAGTTTCGGCCAGTTGGCAAGATATCTGCCATTCCTCTTGTGGGAGCCCCGGAGGGACCTGGCATTATATAGCCACCTCTTGCAGATGCAAGGATGCTGTCTAGCTCCTGTGTGGTCTCTTCCAATCTTGGGACCAGATATTCACAGATATAGCGAAGGACTACTTCGACCTCGCTGCCATTTTTCCCTAATACTTCAAGCTGCACCTTCTCGATCTCGCTCTGGGAGAAATTATTCTTATGAAGCTCCTCGATCAGCCGGATTGAGTTGTCATGAATATCTTGAAGGATCTCTCCACCCGTCTTTTTACCGTCGATCATTCTTGCTCTACCACTTAGCAGTAGATCCAAATCGAATCCCATCAGATTTGAGACAGCCTCTCTCAAGGATGGGACGCTCCCGTTCTTGAGCCTGGTGAGGGATACTAAAAATTCCTCTTGCTTGACACCCGAAGGTGGAAGGCCCAGGATATGCAAGCCATTTCGCACTTGAGAGTCGGACAGCTCATAAATATAGTCGCTCAGCGTCTCAACAAAGTCATCGAATTTTAGGCTGCCGGGCTCTTCCTTCAGATCCAGATCGCTGTTAAGGTTGGCATCAATCGCCTTCTGCCAGATTCGCGTCCTCATCTCCGGCAGCTTTTTTTGGTCCTCAATCAATGCCTGCCGGTATTCTTTTATGAGGACTTCCAGCTCTGCCGTCTCCTCGTATGTATCGGCATTGCGCATCACGGGAACCAGGTGATCCACCAGACAGCAATAGCTGCGCCTCTTGGCCTGAGTGCCCTCTGCAGGATTGTTTATAATGTAGGGATAAATGTTGGGAAGATCTGATATTGCGATATCGGGATAGCAGCTCTCCGACAGGCCCACGGATTTCCCTGGAAGCCACTCCAGAGTGCCGTGTTTTCCGATATGCATGACCACATGAGCCCCAAAGATGTCTCTAATCCAGCGATAGTAGGCATAGTAGTGATGAGGAATTGGCAAATCAGGACTATGATATATCGCTTTCGGATTTTCCAGCAGGCCTCTGGGCGGCTGCATGCTTATGAAGACATTTCCGTTGCGAATACCTGGAATGATCATGAAGCCGTTGTGGACGAACAGATCTCCCGGCGGCTTTCCCCAGGCATCTATCATCCGCTCCTGGACGTCTTTGGGCAGCTCTCCAAACCATGATTGGTACTGCTCACGTGATACTGAGGCATCAGCTCTTTCAAGGAGGCTTTCCATGCTGTAGAACTTCTTTTGATTAGTTACGCCATTCAAGATCCTTCTCATTAGATCCTGGCCATTCTCGGGCAGCCAATCCAGCCTGTATCTTTCGTCTGCCATCCTGCAAAGAATCCTGTAAACAGATTCAGGAGAATCAAGCCCGAAGGCAGTGCCAATCTGGTCATCTCGGGGTGGATAATTATGAAAAATAATGGATACCTTTCTGTCTGATGGAAGTGTGTGCCTCAGACGCGCCCAGTTGAGAGCCAGCCGGACGAGCTTTTCTATTCTCTCTTTCATGGGCTTGAATCGAGAAAGGCTGGCGCCGGTCAGAGGATCTCTGCCAGCCGGGTCCCTAAATCCGGCAGGAACGCCAATCAGCATTCCATCGAACTCCGGCTGGGCTACGTTAATGGTGACGTCCATGGGCTTGAGACCCTGAAATGATGCCGCCCATTCTTCTTTTGTCCCATAGTAATTGAGCATGGCCTTCAGGACAGGAACACCCAGTTCATGGAGAATTGAACCTTCTTTTTCTGACCGGCTCTTATTGGCCCTATCTTCCGCTGCCCCATCCTTTGTAATAGCGTTGCCATCGCGTTCCTGCGGCGAGGTTGCAGCAGCTGAGCCGACGGTGAGCGAGAACATCAGAGTGCTGATTAATACATCAATTATCGGACGCCCATCTTTCATAAAATAGTCTTTTGCGGCCTTCTCCCAACCACCGCTTCCAAGCTGCTCGTCCTTTCGTGTGTGCAGGAATACCGGGATAGCATTTGCTCCGTTTGCTTCAATCTCTGAGATGATTGAGTCAATGGTTTCCAGATCCTCCGCCTGCCACATGCTGATGTTGAACCACAAGCCCACGGTGAGCTTTCCCGGCAAGAATCTCTGGTCAAGATACTCTTGCAAAGATGGGACATGATCGAATGCCGGATGGTAGATCCCCTCCCAAGAAGGCATTTTCGGCTCGATCACCGGAAAGGCTGAATCACCAAGCATGTTAGCCAGAAATAGCAGAAGGTTCCTGAGATTTTCCTTTCCTCCAAAGCTGATGTATTGAAAAATCTTCTTGTATGCATCTCCTACTGTCGATTCATTCACAAGCTCGGGATCGATGGAGCTGGAATCCTGGATATGGAGGAGCACCCCGGATTTCTTGATTGATATGATGAGGCGATCAACACCGGGGAGACTCTTTTTTCCTCCATGCAACCTGATTATAACCAGATCGGATCTTGCAGCAAGATCTTCTACTTTCTCTTTCAGAGTCAATGATTCGCCTGCAATCGGCACCAATTCTGCAAAATCACCCATTTCTTCCTTAAGTTCATGAAATGCCGAGGACAATGGTGAAATCTCCGAACCGTTGACGCTAATATATGTGATCTTTATAGTTTTCGACCTCATTTTCAGCTCAAGTCCATTATATTAATTTATGATCATACATAAAAAAAATCTGACGGCATAGGCCGTCGTGCCTTAAGAGCTAGGTGGATAGGCATAAGCGTCTTTGAGCTCCTGGCCAAAAAATTTTTCAGCCATCTCCTCATGAATCGCCTCTGGATCAATGTCCTGGAAATGCTCAGGATGGAGCCACTTTGCGAAATAGAGCTCTCCAATAACTGAGCGTATTCCGCCAGCGATAATTCCGCTTAATACATATATTCTTCCTTCCTCAATGGCCTTAAGGGAACTCAGCTCAGATCTGCTGGAGATCTCATCGTGTTCCTTGAGCAAATCATCTTCGGTGTATTCCTTAGTGCTTGAAAGCATTTTAACGATTATAGACGGATCTTGCTCTATCAGAAATTCAGGATCAATAGTCGGGTATTGTACTGATGAATTGGTGACGATATTTGCTCCCCCAGTCTCTTCAATGAAATTGTTATAACCGCTGCTCGTTGACGCTGCACGGTATGCGGAGTTCCACTCGATATATGCACTGGTCTTCTCATCAGGTTTCACAGCTGCGATCCGATTATCCATTAACTCCTCATACTTCTTGACAAAGTCAACGATCTCCTGGGCACGCTCCTCCTTTCCTAGGATCTGTCCCATATTTTCGGTTATAATGATCGCTTGAGATGGATCGGTGAATTTTTCAATAATCACAGGAATTCCCGCATCCTCTATCTCTTTGCGATTGTCATCCGAGAGCATCCCGTCTGCAATCAGGAGATCGGGATGAAGCTGTACGATGCGCTCCAAATCGGGCGACCTGGAATTCTCCCCTACAATCTCCACTTTATCGACATATGCGGGAAAAACTGAATTCGGCCTACCAATTAGACTATTGCCGCCATCCAGAGCACAGATAATCTCGGTTGCCATATTTGACAGGGATATAATGCTAGTTACAGGCAATGATAGGTTCACCTGCTTTCCGGTATAGTCAATGACGCTGATAGTATCCCCGCTGCATATAGGAATCAATAGACCTAAACAGATTATTAACGCCAAAGATATTTCTCTTATCACTGTTGCTTCCCCTAAGACATAATTTTTGGATTTAACACAAAATTACTTGTATTTAAGGCCTTTGAATCAAGACGCAATAGGTGGATCTATCTATGATAAATTTATTCCTTAAAATTTAAAATACTAAAAAATTTATTTAAAATTATTTACTCTAATCCTCGCCAGCTTTCCGAAGGAGGATAGACAATCGCCAAATTATTATCAAACCCTAAGAATTTGTTGTACCCGGTTTACAGGCTGCTCAAAAAAGGTGAACTTTGGCAAATGATCTCACGTTCTGACCCTACGTCTTCGCTTTCTCTACTCCCTCATCCTCGATCCACCCCTCTATCTCCAGATATACATCCCTAAGCTCTTCCTTCATCTCGTCAGAGGCCTGCCACATCTCCCGCTCCACTGCCTCCAGCAGCCGCTCTGCGATATTTTGCAGAGCGTGCGGGTTTACTTTCTTCATCCACTCCTGCATCTCCTTGTCCAGGGCGTACTTGTTGGCCAGCTCCTCGTACATCCAGTC
>JBAQXX010000109.1:0-36716 GCA_049299735.1 Methanothrix sp.
AATGGCATCTGATTATTCATTGGAGATCTTTGGAAATGCGAACTTAGACGAGGCAATTGATGAGAATGATATAAAATATATTCAAGGTGTAATCAATAGACAAAATAATGCTACCGAGCTTGCGGATGCTAATCACGATGGGACTATAGACGAATTGGACATTGCCCAGATAGATTTGATAATAAACGGCCAGGAGAAGAACCTCACCTTCATTGATGCCCAAGGAAAAGCCGTTACAATAAAAAAACCTATAGCTAAAATAGTTGTTCTTAGTGACCCTCAAGCTGATGCAATAAGGATACTCGGTGCAGAAGACAAAGTAGTTGGCATAAGCTCGTCTCTGGCAGATGAAAAAATTCTTTTGCAGAACATAAGTGAATTGCCCACCGTTGGGGGAGATGCACGCGGACAGGGAATCGATTATGAAGCTATACTCGCCTTAAATCCTGATATAGTCCTCCCGGCGGGAACAGGCGATGCTGAGCTTGAAGAAAAATTGAATCATAGGGTTTCAGTTGTTCGTTTCGACCTCTATAAGCCTGAGATTTTGCCTAAGGAGATAATGGAATTGGGATACATACTCGACAAAAAATCTCAGGCAAAGGAATTCGGAGATTTCTACTCAAGCATTCTCAATACAATCAAAGAGGGGACTGCTAATCTCTCAGATAATGAAACGCCTCGAGTTTTTTATTGTGGTTATCCGAGTGCAGGATATCGGTACTATGCCATACTCCCCAACCAATGGCTCGGTTCTGTTTGTGATATAGCAGGCGGCAATAATATCGCTAAGGATTTGGCTGGCCCTGAGGTCGATCCCGAATGGGTAATGGTTCAAAATCCGGATATTATCCTCGTCCATGAAGGCAGTAAGCTTCCTTCAGGCTACGACACCGATGATGTGAGCGGAGCAGAAAAGGTCATCAAACAAATAACCAACGAAACAGGATTCGCAAATCTCGACGCAGTTAAGAATAAGAGAATTTACATTGAAGCCAGTGATATTGATTCAGGAACGCAGTCATTTATAGCGATGGCATTTATGGCGAAATTGTTCCATCCCGAGATTTTCAAAGATTTAGACCCAAAGTCGATCCATCAAGAATACTTGACAAGATTCCAACGCATCGACTACAACCCCAATGAACATGGTGTCTTTTTCTATCCACCTTTGGAGGTCGTCTGAGATGAATGTATCCATTATTTCTTTTTTGGCGATGCTTTTTGCCTTCTCTATGCTTCTGGCATTTGAAAACGCTAACGCAGCAGATTACGTTTTGGAGATCTTTGGAAATGCGAACATGGATGATTCAATCGATGAGAAAGATGTTGCATATATAAATAATGTTATCAATGGGACGAGCATAACTACAGAGCTTTCGGACGCCAATTATGACGGCAAAATCAACGAAGATGATATTTCCCAGGTGGAGAAGATCATCGGTGGAAATCCGGAGAAGCTCACCCTGATCGATGGGGCTAACAGGACCGTGACCATAGAGGAGCCAATATCAAGGGTTGTTGTATGTTTCCCGCATGCTCTTGAGACCCTGAGAACGCTCAAGGTTCCAATTGACGGCATTGTTGGAACGGCAAGGCAGTATCCTGAATATGATCCGGGTTTTTTCCCTGAGGCCAATAGTCTGCTCGATGTGGGAAAGAGATGGGACCCTGACATTGAAAAAATTGTAACCATTAAGCCGGACCTTGTGCTCTTTACAGCCTCCTCCGCAGCAAATGCCAATGCTCCGGCAACGATAAAAGCCTTGGAGTCTGCTGGGATTAAGGTTTTATGCTTCAGCCTCAATGGACTGGAGAGCTATCCCAAAGAAATAGGGACTCTGGGATATGTGTTCAATAAAGAGAAGGAAGCGAAGGATTTCATCGGTTGGCGCGATAATATTCTCGATACCATCAAAGAACGTGTAAAGGATCTCCCTGATTCCGATAGGCCAAAAGTCTACTTCGAAGCAGGAACTGACGGCAACGATTACAAAATATATGGTGAATATGCATATATATCGCTTTGCGGTGGAAATGATATATTTTCCGATCTGCCTGGGAAGTACACTTCGGTAAGCCCAGATGCAGTTGTTGACAGAAAGCCGGATATTATTATCAAGGTTGAGAGTGCCGGCGGAGGCTATGAACTGGCCAGGGGCAATACAACGGCATTAGAAGATACGAGAGAATCGGTATCCTGCCGGGAGATATTGCAGCAGGTTCCGGCAGTTGAAAATGATTGCGTTTATGTCATCGCAGTTCATTTATTATCGTTCTTTGGAGATAGCGGCTGCAGAAGCTTCTTGCAGGCGGCATACCAGGCCAAGTGGCTGCATCCGGAGCTATTTGAGGATTTTGATCCTGAGGCCATCCATCAGGAATACCTCACTCGCTTCCAGGGGTTGGACTGCAATTTAAGTGAGCATGGAGTTTTTGTGTATCCTCTGTCTGGAAGCGAGACAAAATGAGATTGTACCGGTGAATGTGGTCTAGGAGAATGCAAAGGAAATGGCTAAGAGATATCGAGGAATTCTGATGATAAAATGCTTAAGAAATGGAAATAGACAGGCCTCTGAGAAAAGGAGCCGGGCCAGGGGCTTGATGCAGCTTTTCTTATTCTCGGCGGCATTGGTCCTGGCATTTGCCTCAATTGCTGCATCTGAGGAGCATCTTGATGACAGCAATAAGAGCCAGATCATGGCAAATGACACCATTTGCAGCGGGGAGCTCAAGATAGTCAGAGACGGTTTTGGTGAAAACGTCTCCCTTTGCGCACCCATTAATCGCATAGTGAGTCCATGGTGCACCAATAATGAACTTCTGAAAGTGCTTGGTGCATCCGATAAAATAGTGGCCGTAGATTCCAGTATGACCGGTGCAAGCACAGCTCTGTTCCCAGAACTAAAGGATCTGCCAAATTGCGGTGGCTGGAATGAACCCGATTTCGAAACGATCCTGAGCCTGCAACCGGATCTGTATATTCCCTGGCTTGTAACTACTGCCTCTGAGGAGGATCGCTATGGAATCATGAGAAAGAGACTGCTCGAAGAGCGGCTTCCGGGAATACCAATTCTATGCCTGGATAACAATGAGTACCGTGGAGCAGATTATTTCCTTGACGAAGTCAGGATGCTGGGAGAGATACTTGATAAACGAGCCGAAGCCGATGAATTTATTGAGTTTTATGAAAATTGCACGGCCCCTGTTGCGAAAGGCATTGAGGGACTTTCCGAAGACGGGAAACCACGTGTGTGGATTACATCGCTCTTCTTCACAGGCAATAAGGTTACTGGCTCTCCCTATGCGTATACTGGATTCGTACCCATAGATCTGGCAGGAGGAAAGAATATTGCGTCTGGCCTGGGTGGCTATGGCAAGAAAGTTGATTTGGAATGGATAGTCGAAGAGAATCCAGAGTATATCTTTATACAAATATGGGCAGCAGGCAACAAGAAATCGCCTTATGATTCCGATTACCCCTTGTCCGTCGCAAAAGAACAGGTGGAAGAAGTCCTGAACACACCACAGCTATCTCAGGTCGACGCCGTGAAGAATAAGAGTGTCTATGTTATCCAATACTCGCATTTCACGAAAGGGCCATCGAGGTGCATTGCCACCGCCTACTTGGCAAAACTGCTTCATCCTGAGTTATTTGGTAGCCTGGATGCGATAAAGATGCATCAGGATTATGTGAATCGCTTTTTGAAGATTGATTTCAATGTTGCAGAGAACAGAAATAATTTTATCTATCCATACCTGGAGGAAAAGACATGATCAGCACAAAACTCATGGAGATGCTGGACGAGAACCTGGTCTACCTGGCAACCTCAAATCCTGAGGGAAAGCCAAATGTGGTGCCCGTCGGCCTCTGTCGGGCCATAAATGATAAGCAGCTCATCATCATTGATGTGCTGTTCAATAAAACCAGGAAGAACCTGGAAGACAACCCTCTTGTGGCCCTCTCTTTCACCGATCACAAGAGAATGGCGTCCTATCAGCTCAAAGGGCGAGCAGAGATTCATACCGCTGGGCCGATCTTCGAGAGAATGCTGCAGATACGGGAGCAGAAGGAGGCACGAATGAGGTCTCATATGCAGCAAGGGGCAGCTATGACGCAGGAGATGAAAGAGAAGTCAGAGCGCATGAAGGAATGGAGGAAGAACCTGCGGCCCAAGGCGGCGGTGTTGATAACGGTGGAGGAGATCTACTCTCACATGCCCAAGCTTGATTCGAGGACCAACATCCAGAAGTGAGGTAGCATGAGCGATCATTTATTATGGGTGGAAGCCCGAGACCGGACAGAGCCGAAGACCGTGCAGCGAGTCTATTCTTTCTTCGGCCATCCATCTATGACCGCAAGCCTCTACATCCCTCAAATGGATGCCGCGTTTCTTCTCACGCCATCTGGGGAGAAGATCGGTCTGGAGATGAAGAGGGGAGACTGGATGGCAGGGTACGGCAATGCGGAGCATCTTTATGCGGATATCAAGATCGATTGGCCGGGCGACAGCATACTTGCAACTGCCCGGTCTCCTGGTGTCTATAATATGGGCTGGCACGGTGGCGAGAGCGACCCATTTCTTTCCTACAACTTTGCCAAAGCGGTTATTCACGCCGGACCAGAAGGCGGCCGCTGGTCGGCAGGGATTCTGCCTCTTGATCTTATTCCAGAGCAGGCCCCCTATGAACTCAAGGCAGGGGACCGCATCCAGATTAAGGTCGAGTATCTCGGCCAGCCTGTGAAAGCCAGCTGGACGGCATCCTACTGGACATGGGATGAGCATGGCGATTCGAGGGTAAAGCGAGGAATAACTGGTGATGATGGCAGGTTCTCTGTGGACCTAATTCAGGGCGGGCTCTGGTTTTTGGATGCAGCTTATTCTTTGCCCCAATCCGGATGCTGGACTGCAACTCATTCCCTGGCTCAGTTCTTCAAATCGGGCGATGTACTGAACTATAATTCCCTGAGATATAAGACAACGCTATCCGTGTGGGTAAGGTGATCTATGCAGATCTATTATGCTTTCGCCTCCCGGATTTGCCGCAAGGGCATGATCATGGGTCGATCGGAAAGGCTTCGCACCGCCGCTTCCACTCTATAAACGGACGCTATGTTCTCCTCCGTGATCACCGAATGGGGATCTCCGGCGGCTACAATCTTTCCATTTTTCATCATGATGATGCGATCCGAGTAGTATGATGCCAGGTTAAGGTCATGCAGGGCCATGATGGCGGTGATCTCCTTCTTCTTGACCACATCCCTAATTATGTTCATAACATCCAGTTGATGCCAGATATCCAGGTTGCTGGTGGGCTCATCGAGAAGCATAACCTCAGCCTCCTGAACCAGCGCTCTGCCAATTAGGACCTTCTGCTGCTGGCCGCCGGAAAGCTCGGAGAAGTTGCTCATGGCCAGCCTCTCGATATCAAGAAGCCTCAGAACATCCCAGACCTTCTTCTCGTCCTTATCGCTTCCCAGCCATCCGATATGGGGCCTTCTGCCCATCAGAATGGTATCAAAGACGTTGGTCGGAAAGATGCGCACCGAGCTTTGCGGCACATAGGATAGGTATCTGGCCATATCCATTCTGCTCATACGGGTCACATCCTTCCTGTCGATGAGAATGCTTCCTCCCTGGGGAGCCGCAATCCGATCAATGCACTTGATCAATGTCGACTTTCCCGAGCCATTTGGCCCCACTATGGTGACCAGCTTGGAGGGGGCGATCTCAAAGTTCACGTTGTCCAGAATGGGATTGCTGGTGTAGCCGAAGACAATATCCTTGGCCTGAAGCTTGATCATCATGTCCAAAACTCCTTTCTTTTTCCCTTCATCATGAGATACATGAAGAAGGGGACGCCCACAATGGATGTCATGATCCCGGTGGGTATGATGGTAGGTGCTATCAGATTCATTCCTACGGCATCTGCAGACATGAGGACCAGTGCTCCCAGCACTCCTGAGGCGGGAATGAGGAAGCGATGATCTCCGCCGATGACCATGCGGGCCATATGGGGTGCGACCAGTCCCACGAAGGCGATGGTTCCCATGAAACAGACGATAGTGGCGACGAGCAGGCTGCTGACCACCATAATGAAAATGCGCGTTCTCTCGGCATTCACACCAATGCTCTTGGCGGTCTCATCTCCGGCGGTCATGATATTCAGGTCCCAGCATTTGGTCATGAGCAGAGGAATGCATATGATGAATATGACCAGAAGAAGTTGTGAGTTGGTCCAGGAGAACGCAGCCAGATCTCCCATGCCCCAGTTGGTCATGAGGCGAAGTTGTTCGTCGCTGGCGAAATATTTGAGCAGTGAACTCATGGCCGTAAAGAAATAGTTCACTGCGATGCCTGCCAACACTAAATTCTCAGAGCTGGCTCCCTTGATGGCCGCAAGGCCAATGATGAAGAGTGAGCAGAGAAGGGCGCAGACAAAGGCATTGCCGATTATGAAGTAGGGCCCTCCAAGAATGGAAAAACCGACAACCGCTGCGATGGAGATGCCGAACTGCGCTCCGGCAGTTATGCCCAGGGTAAAGGGGCTGGCCAGGGGATTTTTGAGGACTGCCTGCATCACACAGCCGCATATTCCCAGGCCAAACCCGGCCATAATCCCGCCCAGGATGCGGGGAAAGCGGATGTTCCAGACCACACGTGATGTGAGGGTATCCACAGAAAAGTAGTCCGGCCAAAAGCGAGCCAGGAGTGCTGAATAGGAATCGGTTACCGATATGTTCAGAGGACCAAGGGTGATTATGATTCCTGTGAGCAAAACCAGAAGGCCGACGATGCCCAGCACGAAGAAGATTCTGATGAATTTGAATCTCTCGTGAGCCATCTCCGGATTGCTCTTCTTGCCTGCCCTCCGTGCCCTGGATAGGCTCGCATCAGGCTTTCCCCGGAAGAAGAGCGTCCGAAAGCTAGTCATTTATTACCCGCAGCGGCCTTGGCCAGTCCCATGAAAAGGGGAAGGTCTGAATCTTTGTTCCCGTTATCTGATCCGATCGAGACCACAATGAGGTTCTTCTCCTTGGCGATCTCGGTCAGAGTCTGAAACTCCCGAAGCTTAAGAGCGCTGGGCTTGTTCTCATACATATCTGCAGCCTCGTTCATCTTCTTGGAGGCCTGAAACTCTCCTTCCGCTAAAATTATGCGGGCTCTCTTCTCCCTCTCCGCCTCTGCCTGCCGGGCGATGGCTCGAAGCATATTCTCTGGTAGGGAGACGTCTCTCATGGTCACCATCACCACATGCATGCCCCAGGGCCCGGTGGTCGAGTCCAAGATCTCCTTGATCCTTTTATTGAGGTCGTCTCTATCGGAGAGGATGGTGTCCAGCTCGTTTTGGCCCAGGATATCTCTCAAGGTGGTCTGAGCCAGGAGAAGGGTAGCCGCTTCAAAGTCCTCCACCTCGATGATGGCTCTGGTGGCGTCCACTACCTTGTAGTAAATGACCGCATCCACCTCAAGGGTCACATTGTCACGGGAGATGACCGTCTGCTTGGGGACATCCAGCTCTCTTACCCTCATGTCAACTCGCACCATTTTATCCATGAATGGAATGAGGGGAAAGAGGCCCGGCCCTCTCTCCTTCTTGATCTTTCCCAGGCGAAATATAACCGCTCGCTGGTACTGTCTTACCACCCGGATGGATGAGGCCAGGAGTACCAATGCGAGAGCCGATCCGGCCAGAAGGAAAATGGAAACCATTGACCTCTCCTCCTAGGCGGGGGGCGCCTCGCCCTTTTGCCAGGAGATCAAGACCTGCTTATGACTGCGGTGCAGGCAAAGTTCCTCTTCGTCCTTGACCATCCTTAGCGAAAGAAACTCCCGCAGCTCCTGCTCCTTTTCGGCGGGCACCTCATGCATCTGCTTCCACTCGGCCACGGCTTCATCAAGGTTTGGGTAATGCTCATCAGACTGCCAATTCATGATCTTGACGTCAGCGAGAATTCCCATATCTGCGAGCAGATTGTAGATAACAAGATAGCCGGCCGGACCGGCCTCATGCCTGCCGTGCCTGGCATGTCCTCTGTCTCTCTCCTCTTTGCCGTCTCTCAGGAACTGTCTAAAACCGTCATCCTTCTTGCTGTCGGAAAATGTGAAGATGTAGACCGCTCTATTGGCAAGAGCATTCATCTTGTCCAGGGCCTCTTTCAGGTCATAGACGCCCAAGGAGTTGGACGAGATGACCACATCGTGCGGTTCCAGCTCTCCCGGAGATACGTCCTGCCAGCTCTTCTGGATGCAGCGAATGTTTTCTATGCCCTCGGCTGCCATGTTCTCCCGCAGACAGGCGAGCATTCCCGAAGATTGATCGAGAGCTGTCACGCTTTTAGCCAGGCGGGCCATGGGCAAAGCCAGCCTGCCTGTGCCGGCTCCCACATCCAGCACCGTCTCGCTGGGGGTGAGGCCGAGGATTGTCACCTGGCTGTTCGCCCTCTCTTTGTTCTTCATGACACGTTTATTGAACAACCTGGCCCGGCTGTCCCAGTGAGCGGCCAGGTCTTTGCC
Source organism: Methanothrix sp. (assembly GCA_049299735.1). Taxonomy (GTDB): domain Archaea; phylum Halobacteriota; class Methanosarcinia; order Methanotrichales; family Methanotrichaceae; genus Methanothrix. The sequence continues at coordinate 8,520 of JBAQXX010000109.1, forward strand.
GTGGTGGTGAAAGCCGCCTGCATGGGTGGCCTTCCACAGTTCGTCCCAATTAATGATTCCCGGCATGGCATTGTCTCCTACTTCAGGCTGTCCAGGTACTCTCTGGGCCAGACCAGGTAGTCGGCATATTCGGTAAAGACGCCGTCCACTCCCAGGAAGGCCTTGAATATCTCATTGCCCTCTTTCTCCAGATCGAGATCTTTGAACTCTTTCGGGTGTAGCAGCTTGGCCATGTACATCATGTTCAAGAGGTTTCTGTCGGCTGGTGTGCCGCGGCAATGGGGATAGAAGCAATTGAAGACATTGTCGTTCTTGATGGCATTGGTGGAGGACAGCTCCGGGCTGCTTTTAATGAAGTTAAGACCGGTGTTGTTTCCTGCATCGCTATTGGATATGAAGATATAGTCTGGATTCCAGGCGATGATCTGCTCAAGAGCTACATTGACGGTCGAGCCGTTGATCTCTGAAGCTATGTTGACGCCTCCAGCTATAGTCAGGGGATCATATTTGGGCTCGGTTCGAGTGAAGTCTCTGCCCTCTTTGGGATCGTAAAATCCTGCACCTGCACCACGTGAGGCAAAGTAAACCTTGGGCTTCTCTTCGGGCTTCAGGCCATCAGTTACTGATTTTATCATGTCCACCTTGCCCTTGGCAAAGGCGATCAGCTTATCTGCCTTATCTTCCGCATCCAAAGCCTGGCCAGCCACGCGGATGCTGTTGTAATACCCGTCTTCTCCGAAGTTCCAGCCCTGTCCGCCCAGCACAACTACCGGGCAGCCGATCTTATCCTCAAAAGCCTCGGCATCCTTGAGGCTTCCGCAGAAGATTATATCCGGCTTAAGAGCGGCAATCTTCTCAAAATAAATGTCGTACCTGGTGCTGATCTCGGGTAGATCGGGCATGCGTCCATCGATAATGCTCTCATAGCATCCTTCGCATCCTTCGGTGGTGTTGTCGAAGGTCATGGGGCAGAGACAGGACTTGGTGGCCTGCTCTCCGGCTATCAGCTTATCGCCATAGCCCAGGGCAATTACAGTTCGGGCCTCATCCGGAGATCGGGTGATTATCCTCTCAACGGCTTTATCCAGAGTGATCTCCCTGCCTTGGGTATCGGTAAAGGTCTTGGGGTAAGATGCCAATGCCGTAACGCTCATAAAAAATATGGCGCATATCAATAGTATTAGTATCGGCCTATTCATCGAATTGCATTTATGCATTCATATCGCTCCTATTTTTTAATATCATGGGCAATCAAGATGGTTATGTTGCCTCGTTCTCTCTAATACTTGCCTGTTTTGTGTTAAATATTATGTTATATTTAAGACTTATCGTTACTATTTTTTTACATTAACATATGAAATTTGAGTATGTTATACAAATATAGTATCAATACTAATCAAAAAATGATATTTTACTTTTAATTAATTGATTTAAATAGCATTTTATTAAGGAATTATTCTAACTAGTGTTATTATATTTGATAATGACACTATATTGGTATTACAAATTCAAGAGAAAATCTTAAATATGCAATATACCTAATACATGAGACTCATCGGAGGGATTCAAACGAAGACTAAATGCGAGTTCATCACCCTGGTCATTCTCTTGATATTGGTTCCGGGAATGGCCCTGGCGGACAATGCAGTTATGCAGGAACTGGGCTCCAAGGCTGCTAGAACGGCCATGCATGATCTCAAGGTAGAAAAGGGCGATGCCAACATGCTGGTACTGACCAGCGCCGGGCATGCCATCTTGGAAGGCCAAACCACTCATGCGGCCATCAAGGGTCTTACGGCAGAGAGCGGAAACAGCATAGGCGACGGCAACCTCTTCCAGGTTCTGCGCCCCTACTGGAAGCCGGTCTGGTTCTACTTCTACAATAAGGCCGATGGAGAGGCAGTCTTCCTGCAGGCCGACAGTAAGGCTCTGAACAAGAGTATAGAGGAATTCAAGGCCCTGCCGGATGATCAGGTCTTCAGCAAGATCTCCAGGGCCAATGTGGACCTCGACTACTTGGCGAACCACACTGATGAGGGCAATGAGACATACAATAAGAAGGTCTTCAACGGCAATGAAGGCACCCTGGTGCCCATGTCCAATGTCTGGGCGCGAGGCGGGTCCTTTGATTTCATACAAGCCACCTGTTTCCACGATCATCTATGTCCCGGTGTTACCAGCGGGCTCTTCCTGGCCAAATACGTTGAGGAGAAGCTGCCCATAACCAATAGCAGCGAGAGTTATAAGGTCATCTCCTGCCCCAACTGGTGCAAGGAAGATCTCTTGCAGATGCGCTGGGATGCGACTCCGGGCAAAAGCGGAATGTTTGTGATGGCACTGACGGATGCCGAGAAAAAAGCAGTACCAGGCATTGCCGGAATATACATTCGCTGGAATGACACCGCCAAGCAGGGAGATGCTCTTGTCCTGGCCTACAATTCCAGTTCCGTCAAGAGCGGCTGGAAAGGCCCTGAATGGGGAAGCAAGCTGGCTACTTCTGTGGCGCTCATGGACTATGTTGACACTCCGGAAGCCTTCGTCTCCACCATAAAGGAGTTCAAGGTGGATGCCGGCAAGCTGGCCCTGCTGCAGAACGCAGGCATGCATCCGCTGAAAGTAGCCGGTGTACTGTAATCAGCCATCATGCCGGGCTGCCGCACTTGGCAGCTCCTCTTTTTCCTATGGGAATAAATGTCATCTAATATTACTAATGGAAAAGTTCTTAATATAATATACTATATTCTCGCGCGAGAGGAGAACTCATGATGGTGCGGTTTTTCCCTTATCTTATTCGGAGGTTATAAAGATGAAAATAGTCATTTGCGGCAAAGGCGGATGCGGAAAGAGCACTGTATCGGCTCTGATGGCTAGGGAGATGGCGGGCAGGGGAGAGAAGGTGCTGGTAGTTGACACCGACGAGTCCAATTTCGGCCTTTACAAGCATCTTGGCCTGCCGCAGCCCAAGGACTTCATGGACTCTCTGGGCGGAAAGAAGGGCCTCGGGGCGAGGATGAGAAAATTCATGAAATCTGAGTCCAAGGAGAAGCTTAGCATCCTGGAGGATTTCTCCCTCGAGGATATTCCTGCGGAGCTTATAGTCGGCGAGGACGGCATCAAGCTGGTGGCCATTGGCAAGATCCACGACTACGGCGAAGGCTGCGCCTGTCCTATGGGCGCGCTGGCCCGCGAGTTCATCGAGAAGCTGAAGGCCGACGGCATGCAGGTGATTGTGGACACGGACGCGGGCATCGAGCACTTCGGCAGAGGCGTGGAGGCGGGCTGCGACAAGATAGTAGTGGTAATAGACCCAAGCTTTGAATCTGTGCAGCTTTCCCAGAAGATCTCGGAGATGGGTTCCAAGATCAATAAGCCAGTCTTCTTCGTGCTCAACAGGATGAACGAGGACGCCTCCGAGCTGAAGGAGCTGGTAGATGGAGGAAAGATCATTGGCATTCTTCCCTTTGATAGGGATGTCTTCAAGGCCTGCTTGAAAGGCAGCCGGGTGTCTGAGGTCAAAGAGATGAAACAGATCGTGGACAGTCTCCTTGCATAGTGAATGGTGATAGAAGAATGATCATGAAACCAAACCAGAGGTCGCAAATCATACCCCTCCCGGTGGTGCTCATATCCACGATGTTCTCATAATCGGCAAGGTGGTGCACCTGGAGGTCGACGACCGTTTCTTCTCCGAATCAGATGGGATGGACTATGAGGGGGCGAAGCCCCTCTGTGCCATGGGCGGGCCGAATGGAATGCAATTTGTCTATCCAGTATTTACAGGAAGAAGTGGCAAATATGCATCTGTGCTGAGCGAGCCCAAAAAATGAGGCTAAAGAGGCAGCTTACATGATAGATCCTTTGAAAGATATCGACTGGAACGAGGTATGGAAGAGCCAGATGAAGAGAAGTCGCGAGTCGAGCCCCGGCCGGGACTGCGCTCGCATCTGGGAAAGCCGGGAGAGTGCTCTCACCTTCTGGAATATGTGCCGGCAAGAGCGAAGCCGCATCGACAAGACAGTCTGGGAAACGGATATCACGAAAGAGTCGCGCGTCCTGGATATCGGCGCCGGGCCTGGCACTTTAGCCATTCCATTCGCTCAGAAGGCGGCGCATGTCACCGCCGTGGAGCCGGCGGAGGGCATGTGCAGCGTGATGCGTGAGAAGATGGCCGAGTTTGGCACCGGGAACATTTCCATAGTGCAGAAGCGCTGGGAGGATGTGGATGTGCAAATGGATCTAGAGCCGCCTTACGATGTGGTGATCGCATCTTTCTCGCTGGGAATGCCGGATATCCGGGCGGCCATTGAGAAGATGATGCAGGCATCATCAAAGTATGTCTACCTTTATCACTTTGCCGGGGAGACCTCCTGGGACAATCAGTGGCAGAAGTTGTGGCCCAGGCTTCATGGCTGCCCTTATCGGCCGGGCCCAAAGTGCGATGTGCTCTACAATGTGCTTTACCAGATGGGCGTCTATCCGCATATCAGGACCTTCCGGCTGGAGCACAATCAAAGGTACTTTTCGCAAGAGGAGGCTGTGGCAGCGCTTGCACCACAGGCTAAGGCGGAGACCGAGGAGCAGAAAGCGGTTTTACTGGATTTCCTCAAGGGCGTGCTGCGAGAGGAGGACGGGGCACTGGTGCTGCCGGGCTCGTCGATCAGGGTGAAGATGTGGTGGGAAAAGGACCAAAGCCGACAGAGAACAGGTCATAATTGATAACAACATATCTGAGTGAATTTAAAGGAATATTATGAAATACAATGGAGAAAACCGTTCCATTCTGCTTGAACCCATCGGTATAATCCACACGCCTTACCACAGGATAGAGGCCATACCCCGCCAGGGAAAGCTCTCTTCTGAGATCTGCGAAATTGAAGTATTTCCTCAGTTTGCGCCTGCCCTCAAGGACATCGAGCAGTGCACGCACCTCTTCGTTATCTTCTGGCTGCATCTGGGGGATCGGAGCCGTTTGACTGCTATTCCTCCCAACGATGGCAAAGAGCACGGCGTCTTTGCCACCCGCTCCCCGAGCCGCCCTAATCCACTGGCCCTGGACATTGTTGAGCTACTGGATGTCAAGGAGAACCGGATTAGGGTGTTGGGCATGGATGCTCTGGACGGCTCCGTCCTGCTGGACATCAAGCCCTACTCGGCAGGAATCGACTCCTTTCCGCATGCAAAGATCGCCTGGCAAATGGATGGTGAAGCGAGATATGGTAAAATGAATGGCCAAAGGGCTGAATGCTGCCTGCCAAAACAAGAGCATGAGCAATAGCTTAGGGAAAAAGCTGGGAAATCTCTTTGCTGGATGCATTCTCAATTATCTCATCGCTCTGGCCGCTATCTTCTCTCCATAAGACCTCGCTGCTCGCAGCGGCCTTTTATGTAGGCCATATCTCCACTTTCCTCACTCCCTCTTCCAATAGGTTTATTACTAAGTAGCACTAACATACAATTGTGACTACTTATGGACCAAGAATTGATGCGAGTAGGCATTTCTCTGCCTGAAAATCTGCTTAATAAGTTTGATGGGATAATTCTGCAGCGAGGCTATTCTTCTCGCTCCGAAGGGGTCAGGGATGCCATAAGAAGTTATATAGTCAACTTCGAATGGATGAGCGACGTCCACGGGGATCGCGTGGGCGTGATTACTATTGTTTACGCTCATTCTCAAAGGGGCCTGGAAGACAATCTCACACAGATCCAGCACGATTTTAGCGGCTTAATTCAGTCCAGCCTGCACGTCCATTTGGATCATGACAATTGTCTGGAAGTTGTAGTTCTGAGGGGCGAGGGGCAGGATGTAAAAAAAGCAGCTGAGATGATGATGTCATTAAAGGGCGTAAAACATGTAAAATTGACTACTACGTCGCTGGGAACAGAACTCTAGTCATACTTTTTCGGCATTATCAAATCATAGAGGGATTCCTATTAGAGTTAAAATCTTCTTCATTCTACTGATCCTGATATCAAGCTCCATGTGTGCTTTTGGAAAGGAGTATACTGCGGACTATTGGCAGCAAAAAGGAAATGAATTCATGCAGATGGGATCCTTGGACGTCGCCCTTGATTGCTTTAACAAATCGATCCAGCTGGACGGCGCAAATGCCTCTGCCTGGATGAGAAAAGGCCAGGCTTTGAGCGGTATGGGAAGATATTCTGATGCACTTTTTGCTTTCAATGAGTCAACTACGCAGGACCCAAATCTGGCGGAGGCATGGTATGGCAAAGGGCTGGCTTTGGCTCGGCTTGGAGAATACGATGCTTCAATTCCAGCCTTTGATGAAGCCATCAAGCTGCATCCCAAGGTGGCATTATCCTGGTACAGCAAAGGGCTAGCTCTGGCTAACCTGGGAAGATATAACGAATCCATGCTGGCCCTTGATAAATCCATTAAGCTGAACGGGACGCTGGCAGGTGCCTGGCTAAGCAAGGCACTCATATTGGTGGATTTGGGCAAGAATAACGAATCGTTAGCAGCCCTGAAAAAAACGGTAGAACTGGACACTCAGAATGAAGACGCCTGGTTTAACCTTGGTCTGGCTTTGGCAAACACGGGAAATTATAGCGGTGCACTCGATGCATATAACAGAGTCCTCGATCTAAATCCAATATATGCTCTTGCCTGGGTCAAGAAGGGAGAGACACTCCTGGCCCTGGGCAGATACTCTCAGTCCAGTGAGGCATTTATGAGAGCTTCTAAGATTGATCCGATGGACGCTGATGCCTGGCAAAGCAATGCATTAGCGTTGCGTCTGTCCGGCAGATACAATGAATCCATTGCTGCCTATAACAAAACCATTGAACTGGATCCTGCAAACGCTGCCGCCTGGAACGGCTTGGCCCTTGCCTATGCAGAACTGAAAAACTATAATATTTCGATAAAACTATTTGATAAGGCCATAGAAATTGATACGGATGAGATCGGATTTTCGTATAACAAAGCTTTAGCGCTAGCGGAACTGGGCAATTACACGCAAGCCGTAGCAGTTCTCCGAAAATCTGTAGAACAGCATCCCGAATGTGCAGCGTGCTGGAATCGCATGGGTCTGTCTCTGGCTAAAATGGAAAAGTTCAGCGAGGCAATAAATGCCTATGATAAGGCCATTGAGCTGGACCCCAGTTATTTAGAGCCCTGGAATAATCGGGGCATTGCTCAGGTGATGTTGAATGAGGATTTTACCGAGGCCCTTAAGAGCTTCGATACGGCCATCGAAATCGATCCCGACTGCATGCAGGCCTGGGTAAACAAAGCCAATGCCCTCAAATTGGCAAATCGCGGTCCGGAGGCGAATGAGGCCCTGGAAAAGGCTAAAAAGCTGGGATATCAGGCCAGTCCCAGCTCTTAGCAATATCCTTTTTGAAGCTCTCCTGGGACATGCGTCCTGTGTAGCGCAGATCCTCGTCTGATTCTTTGCCGCAAATGCCGGCTCTGGCATGATTGAGGTCGCGCAAAGTCATGACCATTGTCGTATTTCCACCCCTGGCAATGCGCGAGATCATTTTGATGACAGTGAACTGTTTTTAAACTCAAGGTAAAAAAGCAAAAAAAGGCTCCTGGATCCTCTCAGGGCTTGTACTGATACTTTTCCGTTGGGAACTGCGCCATAGTGGTATTCCAGGCAGGCTTCATTGTAGATATAGAAGTGTTCCGGCAGGTGCAGTCGAAGATGCCTTTCTGGCTGCCGAAATCCTTATCGAAATTCTTGGACGGAATATCAAAGAAACCACCGGAGCAGCAGGGCAGCCAGTCCTCTCCCCAGGTGGATTTGGACTTCTTTATATCGAGTGTCATGGTCTTCTGGACCTGGAAGTCTCCGATATAGTTGCTATCTATTTCGATAATAGCATCCTTCCAGCCCTGCTTATTCTTGTATTTTGGAACATTCGCTTTTTTCATGGGCATAGATAAGAGTTCGCCAACATGCAGTGTGCCTGAAGTTACATCGTCATCGATCTTCATCTTCAGAAAACCTTTGCCATCAGCCACATCGTTGGGCCCGGTACAGTTGATGTCTATTGCAATATCTCCCTTAAGAGCACGCGCATATTCTACTTGCCTATGCATTGATGCAGACTCCTGATAACTTTTTATCTCATTTTTATCTTTTAGTAGAGAATTATAAACCACAGGATGAGCATCATACCATCCCGTTCCGTAGGCAAATGCGCTGGGGGACTGGACATTGTCGTACTGCTTAGTATAGGTGATAGCGCTATTAGCACTTCCATACTTTTGTATCCATTGTCCCGTTGTTAAATCAATGATCCAATAATAATTCTCTGAGCTAACTATCGACTTCTGCTCATCATAGAGTATATCTGCGTAGTCCATAGTGCCGCTCCCATGGGCATACTCCAGCATAGATAGATTATTGGTGTTGACCTTCATGTATTCCATAGCATAACCTGTTCCTGTAACATCACTTGTCAGATCATGTTTATGCTTCACAGCTTCTTGATTGGGGTTGAAGTCCCAGGTTCCGGCCATAGACAATCCCGTAACCACCAAGAGCAGAATTAGCCCTGATACAGCTTTTCCTTTAACATGTCTCATATTCGATCCCTCATCTGTATTCGCAGAAATATGCGGTGAGATTGCTATTAGTTATATTTAGTCTTTTTCTTGTATGAATAAATCGTATTAATCAAAAAATTATGTGCATATTATACTAAAAGTTTTTAATATTGATCTAATTTGTTTTATTAGATAATATGATATATTAACATGTAATAACTGTTTATCAATTACTCCCTCAAGCAAAGAACGCAGATGTGACGGGATTGACGCCTCAGTTGTTTACTTTTGTCAATTCTGGCCATCAATCTGCCTGCATATTTTTCCGGTAAACTTGCAGAAATCATGCACGAATGCGTAATCTATTCATGATATTTTCATTTAATCTAACCAATTTTATATCAATATGCCACTAAGTTAGATGGTCCAGAAAGACACGAAGTCCGCCATATATCCTTAGCCAATTTTTTAGTGATGATCGCTTCTGTCATAATTGTTTTAGTCTGATGCGTGCGGCGGAAGTGTCTATTAATATTAGGGAATGCATCTTATCGGGCCACATAAAGGATCTGGACGAGTACTTCACTGTGGATGACAGCACGCTTGCGGATATTCGAGCCCTGGCTGCAGGCGGAGCATCCGTTTACGATATGGCCGATCAGATTCAATCGAGTCCTCAGTGCGCTCTGTGCCTGCGGTGGTTGTAGTTCGTAAACCCTTGGTTATAACCAGTGGCTAACGACTAACCCACCACAGAGACGCTACAGTTCACAAAGTACGCACATAGCGACGAGCTGACACGCGGACTGAAAATAGCGAAGAGCCCCATTTTTGTTATCGGTCTATGGCGGCTCTCGACTGCCAACTATAAATATTTATAATGATCGTATATGCAGCTTGCCGTGGGCTTAACGTATCCGATGATGGAGATGCATGCAGTCGTGGCACTGCATTTGGCCACGGGCATGTGAGGCTGAAGTTTCGGCGGGCTGAAAAAGTTGCGCGCTGTAACAGGTGCAGTAATCCGCTGAATCTCACGCTAATACACGGTCGGGGCATGATGCGGCACAGGTCGTTGGTGAGAGAGCGAGCAAGAGGCCCCATGAAACGGGTTCCGGTAATTCGGACGCTGTGTGAGATTCCAGCGCTTATGCTGCTTTCGAGCCCGGCTTATTAAAGTCGAGCTTCAGGCAGGGTCAGGCCATCTACTATCGCGGTGATTGGCTCCGTCGATTAGGGCACTGTGGATTTGGCGCTGGCCCGGCCCAGGACTTGAAGCGAAAGCCTTTTATATCGGCAATTGACGTATAACAAATTGGCGAAGGTCGATGGCCATTTCCCTCCTACATCCTGTAGACTTTTGCCTCCCTCCTTCATATAAGTCTCAAACTCTAAAGCTAAACGTCTTGCTGGCGAGCTGTTGTCCATTTGCAACATAATATACTTTTAGTGTATATGTTCCTGTCAACCAGGTATATTGGTTGCCCTGATATGAGGTCGGGACCATGTCCAGCCAATAATCGCAGCTTATTGGTTGGTTTATCGCGACCGACGATGTAAGATAGATATTTTTTATAACGATAGCAGGACCGCCTGGTGGAACGGTTAGTGTCTCCAAATTAAAATTAGATGCATCCAATCCACAAATATCCTGTTTTGTCACACCGGATATTACCTTGATACCTACATTTACCGGCTCGCTGTTGCCCGGTGAAGCCGGAGCGATCTTTATTAAAATGATGTCGATAGTAGGAGCATCCAGCTTTGGGTTTTGCATTGATTCAATCGATTTGCCAGGACGGGAGACCTGTTGAGCTGCATTAGCCACACTTGCAGCAACGATAAGCAACACAATAAATGCCAATAATGCTTTTGCTTTCTTCATTGCATAACACCTCTTTGCACAAATCCATGGATGTGTCAGGCCCCTAAAAAAAAGTGCTGCTTTTGATCTCAAAAGCCCGGGTACACTGCAATCAAATAAATCCTTTCTTATATATTAAATCACGATTTTTTTACCAGGAAGTCAATGACCACATTGTGTCTGTGGGGTGCATAGCTTCTTACTATCTCTTTGTAGAGCACTTCCACGCCGGCATTCATCTCCTCGGCCGCTCTTCTTATCAGTGCCTCATCTCGGTAAAGATCATCTTCAGGAGCTATGCAGTAATAGTGAATTATCCCATCCGGCTTTGCCGCCCGGATGGCGGGAAGAAGGAATGCAGAGGCGCTGTGAGGAAGGTTCATGATCACGTGATCGGCCAGGTTTTCATAGCGCAGGGCAAGATCTGCAGCATCTCCTTCCAGGATCATGATGTTGTTTACTTTGTTTAAACGCGCATTTTCATGCAGGTATTTCACGGCCACGGGATTCTTGTCCATGGCGATTACATCTGCCCCCTTTTTGGCCAGGAGCAGGGAAAACGGCCCCACGCCTGCGAACATATCCAGAACGACCTTGCCTGGCGAAACCTGGCCAGCGATGCGCAGCCTCTCTGTGCCGAGACGGGGTGTGAAATAGGCGCCTTCCAGGTCCACCCGGTAACGCAGGCCGTGCTCCTTGTGGAGGGTGACGGTGCGAGCCTCTCCGGCCACATGCCTGAAGCGGCGGGTGCGAAATTCCCCCTCCACATCGGAGATGGGGGCAATGACGGTCTTTATGCTCTTGCTGGTGGACATGAGGGCGGCGGCCACGCGCTCTGCATCGCTGTTTTCTACCATGGCAATGTCGCCCACCACCTCGAAGCTGGGCCGAAAGCCCAGGAGATCCTCCGGGCATAGCACGCGCTCTTCCGGCAGGAAATTGACGGCCACCAGCTCAAACTGCCCAATGCTGCGAATCTTTGCGGCTTTTGTTTCATCGATATCCAAAACCGGCAGATAGACCTGGGATTCATCCGAGCAGATCTTGCGGGTGCGGTCGAATGCACCCATCTCCACCAGAGCCTTGCGAATTTTCTCTCCCTTTTTTCGGCTAACCTTCAAACCCGGAGATTTATCCTGCATCTAGTGATACTAATGGCGGGCTTCTATTAATATGATAGCTTTATCTCCGATCGGATACTGCACAAGATCATTATGCTAAGACGCAAAAATGGCGGCAAAGCAATATCCGCATCGGAGATATCGCAATATGTTTACTGCCCAGTCTCCTGGTACCTGAAAAGATGCGGAGTGCAGCCGCACTCAAGCGGCTTGAAGAGAGGAATCGATGCGCATGAAAAAGCGGGGAACAGGCTGGTCCTTCTGGAGAGACGGGAGAGGGCGGCCGGTATATTTCGATCGCTGTGCTATTTTTCTGCAATTGTTGCTATTTTGCTCACAGGATGGATATTATGGGCTTATTTTTAATTATATTCTTCCTGATTTTAGCTCTCTTGGTTTTGGCGGTTGCTTTTCGATGGTTGTCAAAGAGGGAATCGTCATCGGCAAAAACCATGCGCCTGGTATATGGAATCCCTGCCGGAAAGGTGATCTACTCCGATCTGGACCGCCCAGGAAAGGCCCTGTATTCCAGGAATCTTGGCATCAGCGGCAAGCCGGATTACATAGTAAAAGGCAAAGGTCGCAGCTTAATTCCTGTGGAGATCAAAAGCGGACGGGCTCATGAGCCCCATAGAAACCACGTCATGCAATTGGCGGCATACTGCTACCTGGTGGAAGAGAACTACCACAGGTCAGTGCCTTATGGGATAATTGTATATTCCGATGGATTGCAGCATAGAATCAATTTCGATAAATACCTGCGCTCCGATTTGCTGGCAATTGTAGACGAGATGAAGAGGACTTTAGGGCATGATTGCCCGAGGAGAGCGCATAACTATAAACAAAGGTGCCTGCATTGTTCGTTTAACGGGAGCTGCAAGAGCCGTCTTGTGTAATAATAATAGAATAGTATATTCCAATACATAATATTATCAATAAATTATTATAACTAACCAATTACTAAATGGAGCGGAATCGATATAAATTTTGAAGCCTAACGATGCCAGATTATTGCCAGCCTGTTCGAGTGGCGGGAAGCTTTGAGGGAGAAAGGACGATCATGATGCGGCAGTTGGCCTTATTGGTTTTGTCAATGGCTATGGTTTTCATGCCCGCGGCTTTTGGGCTGCCCGACGAGGCGGTCGGGCGTGTGGTAAGCGTGATCAGCGGAGACTCGCTGGGCATAGAGATGCTGATAGCCGATGCCAGGACAAATAACATCGATAGTATAAAGCTCGCCGATATACAAGCGCCCTCAACTGTAAACGCCCAAGGCAAGGCCGCCCAAAAATACGCCCTTTCTTTGCTGAAGAACAAGACTGTATATTTAGATCTCAATGACAATGCCTCCGGCCCGCGCAACGAATGGAGCCAGCTAATCTGTGTCGCTTATCTGATGGATTCCGAATACCGCCCGGTCTGGCCGCCCGTTAACAGAATCCTTGTGGACGGCGGCTATGCCAGGCTAAATGATGATCCAAATAATGAATTCAATTCATCCGCCTGGTGGCAGCAGCCTCCCGTCTATCCACCTGGTGAAAATAGAGAACGGCTATTGGCTATGATCGAAAAACCGTCTCAACCTGAGCAGAAGACCATTGTCGGGCCGTCTTCATCTCTTGCCGGGGTAATAATGGGCAGTTCCAAGAAGGGCAGCGTTTTGGAGAAGGACAATTCAACGGGGCGCGTCAGCATCGGATATCGTACCTGAGTCGCGGGAACGATCTGGAAAACGAAATGAAATAAAAGATGGTCGGGTCCATTACCATCGTTTTCATTTCGTGCTGTTCTGCCTCATTTCAGTACTGCCGGGCCATGTAGGTTCGCCCTATGCTTTTCCTGCCGCAGATCGCGCAGGCGGCCTCCGGGAAGCTCTGGTACTGCGGCTCACCCAGCATATTGGCTTCCACCTGGTTCTCCAGCTGATGGCCGCACTCCACCTCGCCGCACCAGGGCACCAGGGCCACGCCCACCTGCATTTGCGCCTTTGCCTCCTCTATGTTGGTGACCGCTCTTACCTTTGCCTCATGAAGATTCATGGCCTTAGTGTAGAGCGCCGTCTGAAGCTCATCTGCCTCTTTGTTGATGGCCTCGACCAGCCCCTCCATGGCCGCGGCCTTCTTGGTTCCGTCGCGACGGACCAGGGTGACGACACCTTTCTCAATATCCCTGGGCCCTACCTCCAGACGAATGGGCACGCCCCTCATCTCCCACTTGTAGAACTTGGCTCCCGGTCGTTCATCGCTGGTATCCAGCTGCACGCGCACTCGGGCTGCAGAAAGTTCGCCCTGCAACTTTTGGCAAACGGCAAGAACCTTCTCTTTGTCGCCCAGGAGGATGGGCACTATTACTACCTGGGTAGGAGCCACGCCCCAGGGCAGGACCAGGCCCTTTCCGTCTCCATGCACGGAAATCAGGGCGGCAATGCAGCGCTCAGATATGCCGTAACAGGTCTGTGAGACCAGCTTCTGCTCGCCGTTCTCGGCCTCGTAGGTGATCTCGTAGGTCTTGGCGAAGGTCGAGCCCAGGTGGTGCGCCGTGCCCACCTGCAGCGTCTTGCCGTCGGGCATGATCACATCGATGGCAGTGGTGTAGTCCGCGCCCGGGAACTTGTCCCAGCTTGGGCGGCGGCTTACCAGGAATGGCAATGCCAGGCGGCGGTAGAACTCCGAGTACCTGGAAATGGCCACCTCCACCTGCTGCGCGGCTTCTTCCCAGGTGGCATGAACTGTGTGCGCTTCCTTGAAGGATGTGATCTCGCGCAGGCGTATGAGCGGTCGGGTGTGCTTGGTCTCATAGCGGAAGGTGTTGACGATCTGGTAAATTCGCAGCGGCAGATCGGCATGCGACCTGATCCAGAGCTTGAACATGGGATAGATGGCCGTCTCGCTTGTTGGTCGCAAGGCAAGTTTGACCTCCAGTGGCGATGTCCCGCCGCTGGTAACCCAGTAAACCTCCTCCTCGAAGCCCTTGATGTGCTGCGCCTCTTTCATGAACTCGTTTTCCGGTATCAGGAGTGGAAACTGGGTCTCCTGATGATCAGGATCTAAAAGCTCCCTGATGACTGCGTAGACATTCTTTTTGAGGGCAAAGCCGAATGGAAACCAGACACACATTCCCTTGACAGGATAGCGATTATCGACAACCTCTGCGGTCATGAGCAGCTCGTGATACCACTCGCTGAAGTTGTCCTTCTCAGGAAGCTTGGCTTGCTTGCCATCTTTTGTCTGGGACTTTGTCCCGCAATCTGTCTTGCCTCCGGCCAGCGAGCCGGTCTTGGATTTAGAATTGGATATTTTCTTGGAATCGGTCATGTAACCACCGATATTGCAATTGGGGTGATAAAGGTTTCAATGGCCGCGGCCAGGAAGAGCAGCGGCGTGACCCATCGCCAGAGGAAATGTATGGCGATCTTAGTCTCGCCGGACAGGTCGGCCTTCTCCTTGGCCAGGGTCAGGGCCAGCAGATAGCCCAGCCTAAAGCCTATGGCAATGCTTACCAGGACGCAGGGCAGCTCAATGATGCCGTGGGGCAGGATACCTGCCGCCAGAAAGAGCATTCCTGCTTTCTGCACTGCCTCATAGCCCACTATGCCCAGCAGAAAGCCGTTGCTTGTAACGACCATCAGGGGAATGAGTCCCAGGCCCAAGCCCAGCAGCATGGCCATGGCCGAAGCCAGGAGGTTCTTCAGGAATATTATTATCATTATGAGGATGGGTGGCTGATCCAAAATCCACCTCAGCATCTCCATCTCCTGCGTCCATTTGGATGCCAGCTCTGGATCGATCGCAGCGGCATAGTAACCCATCACAGTCGTAAGCCCGAAGATGAAGACGGATAGACCAATGAATATGCGAATCGACTTCAAATAGGCCAGATCATCCTTTATTGACAAGCAATATCTCCTCTTCAACCTCGTCCGGCCTTTATTTAAGGATGGCGCGGTTTTATGGTGGTGAAGCGCTCAGGAAATAGATGCCAAAGCAGACTAAAAAGCCGCCGCATATTCCCAGGATTCTTCTATAGCTCTTCTCGGACAGGATTCCCCGTCCTCGATCCAGGCTGCTCGATACCAGTGTGTACCATCCGAAGTCCGCACCCCAATGGCCTATCAAGAAGACGGCTGCCATGATTACTCCTGAACTCAGGCCGGATAGCACCAGGGCGCTTCCGATGGAAAGCCACCAGATCCAGAAGTAAGGATTGGCTGCGCTGGTGACAATTCCCGCCATGTAGGCATTGCCTATCACTTGCCCCTGCGGCGCGGCCAGTGTGGCGCTGCGGCTTCCATTCACAGTCATTAATCCAAAGATAATAAGGGCCAGGCCACCCGCCAGAGCGATCGCGCGGGAATACTCTTTCATGGCATCGGCCAGCCCGCCGATGATGAGGAGAAATATCAAGGTTTCAACCAGAGCGTGGCCTGCAATCACTTTTGGGCCGGCCTTCCAGCCTTCTTTAAGCGAGGAATTGACTGTGGCCACAAGCGTCGGCCCGGGAGCCAGCGCGCCCGTAAGGCCGATGGTAAATGCTATAGCCAGCATCTGCAGGATCTCGTACATCTCTTACTCCTTAGCCGGATTTCCGGGCAATGAGTCTTGAATGAATCAGGCCGCTAAAAACAGACAAACGAAATGGACAGGTCGGGATTTGAACCCGAGGCCTCTACCATGCCAAGGTAGCGATCTTCCAGCTGATCTACCTGCCCAACAGCACTGAAGGTAAGTCGTACCCCATTTAAACATGTCGGTAGGATGGCGGTAGACGGGACATCTTCATGTTATCCTTTTCTATTCTACCGGCATAGTGCGCGGAATGCTGCGAGACTGCTCGCCACAAATCCTAAGTGTTATATCCAATCAGAAGAGAAGGCGGCTATCATGAAACACAGGGCAATTATCTCACTCATATTCATCCTCTCGGCATGTAGCAGCGAAGGGACCATGTATCTTCATAGCGGCAGCGATGCCTACGGTCAGGGATTGAGCTATCCCGGTTACATGAGCCCTCTCTCCTTCGCCTCATTTGCAGCCGGGAACAACACTACTGCCGTCTCTCCGGTCTTGCTGAGGGCCACCATCTTCCGGCCAGAGTTCAGACCTGCAAAATACCAGAATGAATCCGGCTATTATCATCCCATTCAGCCCATCTGGGATCAGCTCACATTTTACCTGCCATTTCTCAGCATGCAAGACTGGTTTTTCGGCAGCTATGATAGCCCTGTCCCCTCCGTCAAGAATTTCCTGAAAGAGGACTGGAAATCGGCAGACGCAGACTATGGTACTTCGGCGATAAGGCAGTTTATGCAGGAAGACAGCTATCGGGAGGGCGTCGAGCCGCACAACGATCCGGACCGCATGGAACTGAATCATTTCCTGGATGATGATGAGCCGCCGGGAAGGCCGCTATTATGAAACTATATTCCTCCTAAATTGAGAACCGCTCTCCTCTCGCCGGAATAATGACATTGTGAATTCCCAACTTGCTCAGTCCTGCGGCCATAGCTTTTGCAGCATCCAGCTCGCCGTGCACCACAAACGCATATTCGGGCCTGTTCGGGATTGCCGCAATGAAATCGAGCAACTCGCCCCCATCCGCATGGGCGCTGTAGCCGTCAATCTCCTCCATTGTGGCCCTTACCTCATACTCCTCTCCATATATGCGTGCTATCTTGTCTCCCTGCAAGAGCTTTCGGCCCAGAGTATTTTCTGCCTGATAGCCCACGAAGAGAACAGTAGTCTTGGGATCGCCGATATTGCGGCGCAGGTGATGCAGTACTCTTCCTCCCTCGCACATACCCGAAGCGCTGATGATAATTGCCGGTCTTCTAAGGTTATTGAGCTTTTTTGAGTCCTCGGTGCTGTGGGTGTAATTAAGCATGTTGAAGCCGAAGGGATCTTTCCCGCCGTCTTGTCGCAAGAGCTGCTCAGTTTCCTCGTCATAGCATTCGGGATGCTGCCTGAAGATCTCGGTAACGTTGGTTGCCAGGGGGCTGTCCACATAGACGGGCATTGAGGGAATCTGTTTTGATTCCATCAATTCGTGCAGATGATAGACCACGTCTTGAGTCCTCTCCACAGCGAAAGCGGGAATTATGAGCAGTCCGCCTTTTTGAGCCGTCTCGCTTACAATTCGGGCCAGCTTTTCTTTTGCATCATTCATGGGACCGTGACTGCGCCCCCCATAAGTTGACTCTGTGATGAGAACATCCGCACGGTTGAAGATCTCAGGATTTCGCACCACTGCGGCACCTTTTCGTCCCAAATCGCCGGTAAAGCCTAGTGTTGTCGTCTTCTTTTCATCCCGTCCCTCGGCAATCTCCAGTGTGACTGTAGCCGAGCCGAGAATGTGCCCCGCATTATTGAATGTGAGTTTAATGCCTGGCAGAATCTCAAGAGGTCGCCTGTATTCTACGGTTTGAAAGAGACACAGTGAGGTCGTAACATCACGTATTGTGTATAGCGGTTTGATAAAAGGCAGTCCACTTTCTGCGTTTATTCTGTTTACATATTTCGCGTCCATTTCCTGAAGGGAGGCGGAGTCGCGCAGCATGGCGCCGCAAAGGTCGCGCGTAGCCGATGTCGAGAAAACGCTTTTATTAAATCCCTTCTTAACCAGAACGGGCAGTCTGCCGGTGTGGTCAAGATGAGCATGAGAGAGTACTACGGCATCAATGGTCTTGACATCAAACGGAAATTCAGAATTTAGTCTCCTGGATTCCTGCCTTCTGCCCTGCACCATTCCGCAGTCCAGCAGCACCCGACGTCCATTTGCCTCAACCAGATGCATAGAGCCCGTAACGGCCTGCGCGGCTCCTAAGAATTGCAGTATCAATTTAAACCACCATTTTAAAATTCTTCTTTTTCTGATTTCCGGTTTGCGCCATCTATCGTCCAGGAATTTGCTTTCTATTCTGGTTTGTCCCGATCAACTTGAATTTGGCGTTGGAATCCTTTGACATTCAGCTTGCTTGAGATAAATATCCTATGCCACGGTATCAAGAAACTATTTAATGTCGGGCTGACTTGTCTAAGTCAATTAAAAAGGTGAAGATTATGATTCATCCTGACCGGGTATTCTCCTTCAAGGAGCTGGAAAGCGAGGACGATCTGGTAGAGGCCGTGATCAACCACAAGTGGCCATTATGTTATGGCTTCTACTTTGGAAATCTGCTCTACCTGGGTGATGGAGATAGCGAGGACAAGCCCGAGTACGCCATCGTGACTGTCGATAAAACGGAAGGCCACCATGGCGTTCATGGCCGCGAGGTGGGAAGGATTAAACCTATCGGGATGTCCGCGGAACAGGTGCATAAATTCATCCAGGAGATGACGGCAGGCCACTACAAAAGCGAAAATCCTGTCCGGATCGAGGCCGAGCCCATATGGCATCATAGCTGCCGTTTCTGCCGGCTGGAAGAGGAATAGACAAGCATCTGCGGCCACACCCACGGGGCTTTCAGGATATTGCTTGAGACCTTAAATTTTTATTTATACATTTATGCATAGTGATTTTTCCACGCGTAGAACATATTCTGCGCAGCATGAGGGACCGGCCGCAGTTTAATGCCGTTTTGCAGGCTTCTACCCCCTTTTAGAGATAAATATCACGTGGGTTCTCTTGCCATCTAGATAAAATTAATATAATGGTATTCTGTATAACAATTATTCAAAT
This sequence comes from Methanothrix sp., assembly GCA_049299735.1. Taxonomy (GTDB): domain Archaea; phylum Halobacteriota; class Methanosarcinia; order Methanotrichales; family Methanotrichaceae; genus Methanothrix. The sequence continues at coordinate 27,697 of JBAQXX010000109.1, forward strand.
AGCATTTGGTTTGGTTGGGAAGCACGGAGGGTATTTGATGGCTGAGACAAGAAATTTCGCCCTCAGGGACGAAAAAGGCAATGAGATTGGGGTCTTTACTGGAAAGCAACCAAGACAAGCAGCCTTGAAAGCGGCCAACAGAGGCATCACGGATATACGGCTCAGGGAGCGCGGCACAAAAAAAGTGCACATCTTCACCGGAGAACGGGTTCAGGTAAAGAAGCCCAAAGGAGCGCCTACCTGGATGCCGGACCAGATCTGGAAACCGAAAGTAAAGAAAATCGGCGTCGAGAAGCTGGAAGAGCTATAAAACTCGTTTCTTTTTTTGCTTTTGTTTGTTGTGCATCAATTATATTCTGGTTACTGCTGCTTACTCGCGAAGGTCAACAGTCAAAGACAGCTGGATAATTTCCGGGACACATGATTTAACCTGGGATGTTCCGGCAGGCAAGAGACTCTTGCAGGGAAATCGAGACGGTAGATCGCCATTTTTTGCTTTTAACCAGCCTTGGCATGCAGGAATGATGTTGCAGTTGGCATGGACTTTGGTGTTTTGTAGCCGCAATCTATATCAATTTCGACATAGACGGATGGCATGGTAATTATGGCAAAAGACAACAAGAAGAGCAAGGGTCCCCAAGATCGCAACAGCAATTATCAAATGAAAAACGGAAATCCCGTCTCCAAGAAAAAGGTTAAGAAACCCAATGCTTCCAAGCCCACAGAGACGAAATCTGCCGCCCAGACAAAGCCTGCGGAGCAAAAGAGCTTCATTTCAGGCATTTCCAGCAGCATTTCCAATGCCACAAACAGCATAAGCAAGATGTTCAAACACTAACCGCTATTTCTAGATCCAGGTCCGGCGCAACAGGACGACGTGCGCCGAAAACCTGGGGTTTCTTTTTTGCGATTTAGATTTACTGGAGTCCAACGGCCCGATCGGGCGGCTGCGCTTGCGGTCGAGCGAAATCACGGGAAATGTCCAAATGCAAGCCGGATCTTGGACGGTTATTATCCTAAGATGCGTTCTAACCCGAGCAAAGAAACGAGTGGCCTTACCTTACTCTGATGATGTTGCTATTTAGCTAATTTTGCCAAATGTTGGCAACTACCAAAAGCTTTTTCGTTAGGTTCTTCTATCTCGAATGATTGGGATGAATTAATATGACGGTGTTGGGTTCGGCTGAAGGTGATAAGTCTTTATCTTTTCGCACCGTCGTTATTCTGGTCGCTGCAATCTTGCTGCTTCACCTGACGCTGGTAGCTCTCGCCAAGAGATACGATGCCCTCTTTCCAATTGAGGATGGGTTTGTAACTGTAATCAGCGGTCTTTCTGCCGCTGCCTTGTTTTACACAGCGCGCCGCTCTGCGGGCCGGGCCAGAAAAGCCTGGATAACGATTGCTGCCGCCATGTTGTTCAATACTCTTGGGGATTTATCCTGGTCGGTGGTCGAGGTCATCCTTCATCAGAATCCGTTTCCTTCCGTGGCGGACATCGGCTACCTCATGTTTTATCCTCTCTTTGCGTTGGGCATATTTTTTCTGCCGGAGGAACCCCTCTCTCCTCGGGATAAAATTAAGATACTGCTGGATTCTGCAATCGTTATTGTATCAGTCACTTTTGTATTCTGGGTCTTATTGATCGCCCCGATTGTTATTTCCATAGAGGTATTTAATCTGGAATCTGCGGTTTTGCTGTCTTACCCCGTCATGGATTTGCTCCTTTTCATTGCTCTCATGGAGATGGTCTTTCGAAAGCTCGACTCTCGTGAACAGGGCCCTATTATCATCCTGGCGACCAGCAGTGCGATATTAATATTAACCGATGCAATTTTCAGCATTCAGGTAACGCAGGGAACTTTTGTCTCCGGCGGCTTCCTCGATAGCGGCTGGGTGATTAGCTATCTCCTTATGGGTCTGGCAGGAATTCTACGGGCTAATACTCATTCATTGGATCTATCTGCATCAGACCATGTTCAAATCAGGAGGGCAGATTGGACTCACAACTTACCCTTTCTTGGGATTTGCGCCGTCTTTTTGCTCTTTGTCTGGGGCCAGGAATTCTCGCGATTCATCAACTATTCTATGGTAACCGTCACGTTTTGTCTCCTTATTGGTCTGATGTTCCTCCGCCAGAAGGTGGTTTTTGATGAAAACAATCAATTTCTCGCAATGACCCTGTCGGAGATAGAAGAACGAACCCAGGCCGAAGACGCCTTGCGCAGATCGGAAAAGGAAAAAGTGGCAATTCTTAGCGGCCTGAAAAAAGTAGCAGTAGAATACCTTGATCCTGAGATGCGCATCATCTGGGTTAATTCGCCCTTGAAAGAGGCACTCGGCATCACAGATGATGAAATCAAGGATAAACACTGCTATAAGATCTTCGAGGGCATCGACAGGCCCTGTGAGGGCTGCACAGCCGTTAAAGCCCTGCAGACTGGTCAATTCCAGGAAGGAGAATTGATCACTCCCGACGGCAAGACCTGGCTGTCTCGGAGCAGTCCTATCAAGGATGCCAGGGAGATGATTACCGGAGTAGTTCACGTAGCTCTAAACATCAGCGATCGCAAGAAAGCTGAGAGAGCTCTGAAAGAGTCCGGGCGTCTTCTTGCGAGCATAATAGACTTCCTGCCCGATGCTACCTTTGTCATCGACAAAGAAGGCAGAGTCATATCCTGGAATCAATCTGTGGAGAAGATGACCGGTGTCAAGTCCGAGCAGATCCTGGGAAAAGGAGATTACGAATACGCTCTGCCCTTCTATGGTGAGCGCAGACCGATACTCATTGATGCAGTCCGTGCCGTCGATAAAGATTTTGAAAAATTATATGATAATATAAAAATGCAAGATGACCGTATTCTCAATGCTGAAGCCTATATTCCTAATCTGCGTGGAAATGAGGCTTACCTTCTGGGAAGCGCATCCGCTCTCTATGACTCTGAGGGAAATTACTGGGGTGCGATCGAATCCATCCGCGACATCACTGCGCGAAAACGTGCTGAGACAGATCTTCAGAGGTCCAAGGAGAATGCTGAATCTGCCACGCGAGCCAAATCCGAATTCCTGGCCAATATGAGTCACGAGATCCGCACACCCATGAATGCCGTAATAGGCATGACCGGCCTTCTGCTGGATGAAAATCTAACGGAGAGTCAGAGGGAAGATGTCGAAATCATTCGCCGCAGTGGAGATACGCTTCTATCCATTATCAACAACATCCTCGATCTCACTAAAATCGAAACGGAGAAGATCGAACTGGAGCGCCAGCCGTTTGACCTGCATGACTGCCTTGACGTGTCTCTGGATATGGTGGTCGCAGATGCTAACCACAAGGGTCTGAATATAGAGTATACATTTGAAGACTATGTTCCAACGGTGATCCTGGGCGATCCCACCAGGATCAACCAGATCTTGATTAATTTGCTTAATAACGCGGTGAAGTTTACGGAAAAAGGCAAGATTTCCATCTCCGTATCCGGAAAAGCGGTAGAAGACGGCAACTATGAACTCCATTTTGCTATAAAAGATACTGGAATCGGCATCCCGAAAGATAAGATGGGACGCCTATTCCAGTCGTTCAGTCAGATCGATGCATCGACAGCGCGCCGGTACGGGGGCACTGGCCTTGGATTGGCAATAAGCAAGAGGCTGGTGGAGTTGATGGGAGGGAAGATGTGGGCGGAGAGTAAATTAGGCAATGGGTCTACCTTTCACTTCACAATCCTGGTGGAACCGACCTTTTGCGGGCCTATAGAAATCGGCAGGCCTGCTTCGAGGGTAGGTGTCCCGGGAGATCTCGATAAAAGTTTGAGAATACTGCTGGCGGAAGATAACATGGTTAACCAGGTTGTGACTCAGAGAATGCTCAATAAGCTGGGATACAGAGCGGATGTAGCAGCCAATGGCATCGAGGTCCTGCAAGCTCTGGAGCGCCGACATTACGATGTGGTGTTAATGGATGTGCAGATGCCGGAAATGGATGGCCTGAAAGCCACCCAGGCAATACGTCAAAAATGGCCGGTTGGAGAGTTGCCCGCTATCATCGCTATGACAGCTTCTGCCCTCAAGGGCGATCGTGAAATGTGTCTGGCTGCAGGCATGGATGGCTACGTTAGCAAGCCTGTCAAGATAGAGATGCTGAGGGCCGCTCTGGAAGATTGCGGCAAGAGCCGCCAAAAATCCTTGCAGTGATAGCTGGGGGGACCTCTTCCTAGGGGCGACGGTGCCCTCCGAGGTCACGATCCAAATCCCCAGACAATCAGTATCTCGATATGCTCAGGATATGCAGCTTCCATACCACAATCAAGGTTATGAATAGGACTATGAGTATCTTAAGAGCCAAAAGATATTCATTTGCCCCGGCTATGTTAAAGCCTGAAAGGAAATCTCCATCAATACCTACCGTCGAAATGCTTTCACCCCTTGGAAATATGTGCTGTACATAAAGAAATCCTTTTCGATCATCTCATGTGCTTACCGAATTGAAAACTACCCCATGTATCAGGACGCTCTAAAGCCATGGCCAGCAATTGGAAAGAGATAATGTTTTCTAATATCGTAATGCATATTTGTCTCCCTAATTCGATTGTATTTGGAGTACTGACATTTTAGGCTGCATGATTTATATCGACAGTTGGCTAAACCGAAATCGTCATATAGTAATAATAGAAAACTACGATTGGCTCTTGATGAGATGAACACGGGTATCTAATGGTTCGGAGCGGTCGATATGATCTACAAGTTATTACTATGCATAGCGGTTGTTGCCTGTCTCCTATTGCAGGCAAATGCTCTTCCATCCACGATTATCGGGGATGATAGTCTCGAAATTCTCGAAGATTTTTCTGATGCTTCTCAAAAGGAAATTGATGCGGATAATTCCATGGATAATGTGAATGTAACCGGGACTTGGTCCATCGATCTTATGGGCGAAACACAGGAGTTGATGAAGCTGCAACTGGTTGACAACGATGGGGCAATCAGTGGTCCTGGTGTAATAATAACAAGAAATCAAACAGAGAAAGCCATAGCCAACGGCTCAATACTTGGAGATAAAATGAATTTGACCGTGGTGCCTCTGGGTGTGCCGGATTTATATAGGCTCAATCTGTCTTTATCTTCTCTGGATGCAGGGAAATATACCGTCTGTCAGGCTGATGGAGGCAGTCGGTCCGGCAATTTCACATTTTCGGTTTCTTCAAATATTTTCAAGCCAGCATCAGCAGTGGCTGACTGGAATCTCTGATGTGTTTTACTTTGCATCTGCAGCAGGTGTCCGGCTATCGAGAACTTGTCAGCAGAGATCATTGTGCAAGAGATGGGGCGTTGCTGGCTGAAATCCGATCGATCAGGGATGGCCGGGACGCCCGCACGCCAGGGGGCCGGAGGCCCGCGCGGTCACGCTTGCGGTCCTGCGGGCGCGCAGGAAGCCGCTCGTGGCCGCACGCGCGCAAGCCCGGTTCTCGGAGGAACGGATGCAGCTAGGGCATCCTGGATGGCTGGCAGGAATCCGATGAAGCATAGATTGATAAATAATCAATTCATATCTAAAGATAAATTCCGTTGTATGTCACGGAGGGGTTACATATTAGAAAGCATCATTTTTGCGTAGCTGCGATCCTCTTCCTAACGATTCTCCTTTTCGCAGGAATGGCCGTAGCCGAGAATGCATCGGATAAGATGACCAACGAGACACCCACGAACCTAAAATTGTTCCTGTCACATTACCAGAAGATGCAGGCCTCTAATTTCACCTGGCTGGGCAACGATTCACTGAATATGGTGAAAGGCAACGTCGCTGGCGGAGATGTCCAGGCTTTCAAGACAGAGCTGGAAAAGATGGGATTCACAGTACAGTTCGGAGGGCTAAAGATCATGAATATTTACGATCTGGTCGATGCAGGCATTCTCTTCAGCTGCAACGGCAATAACCCCAACGCACCATATAAGGTCTACGTCCTCCCGCCAGCTCCCGGTCAGTTGGTGCCGAATGCATTTACTGATAAGAATAACATGTCGCCCGTCTATAGGCTGCGGCCCGATGAAGCCCTGGTATTCATAGGAATGACGCCGCCTGAGTGTACTTACTTCAGCTACCAGACCTTCCAGTACTATCACTACTATCCTGTTAAGGAACTCTTCAGAAAGACATTCTGCAACGTGGGGGATACAATAAATTTCCGTACCATCAAGACCAACGACACCGAGGGTAATCCCTTCGATAAAGCGACGATCATCGTGTCCACGGCAGATAAGGGAGCCGATGAGCATGTACGGGCAGCGGCAAAGTCTGCCGGATATTTGCCGGATATAATCAACACGGAGACCTTACCAACAGCTGTTCTCAGAATGGGCGTTGACAAGTACGATGACGCCTTCATTCTCCTGCACCGCATGTATTCCTTCAGGGATGGGGAAATCGGCAGTGCCTACATGAACAACCTGTCGGGCATAGTGCTGCGCATAACTCCCAATGAAACCGCCCTTCTTGATTCCTATCCGATGCAAGAGCTCAGGGTGCGGGAAACCGGGAATGGAAGCGAGCTTGACCTGACGCCTGCCCTGAACGATTTGCGGCAGGCCATTCTGGATAAGTACGGCTCTGAGAATGCGACGGAACTGGTCACTTCTCTCTGGTTCACCGAGGGTTATGATGCGATGCAGAGGGGGGTCAACATACTGGGCGCCGGGCGAGATGCCGCCTATCTGAACACTTCGACCTTTGTTCTGAGGGACGATCCGAATGAGTTCCTGATCGTCTATGGAGTCAACCATGCCGCCTCGGGCAAGGCGCTCTATTCCAACCTGGGAATCTATGGGTCAAAGCTTGACAACGGTGTGGTTGCGGTGAACAACAACCTTTTCGAGGGTACGGCCGAGGAGTACCTTCCCGGAAATCCGGCTGCAAAATACCTGTACGTCTGGAAGATGGCGCGACACTGCAACAACGAGTCAAACTGCAGCGAGGTACCATGGGGCCAGAAATCGCGAGGCATCGAGCTGAACGAGACGGCTTATATGGGATTTAGGGCCTATGTCCAGAATGAGACCGATGTGGGGCCGAGCCATACTGAGCTCGCATACGATAGGGTGATCAAATTCGCGCCCAGGAATTAAAATCGGCTTTGTGCGGCGGGAGTGCGTCAGGCACTCTCCTCCTCAATTATTTTAAAAATACAACGTCGGCTCGGACGGCTGTGCTTGCAGTCGGGCTGGATCGTGGCTAGGTTCCGGATTGGAAGTAGCGTTTTAGGGGCTGAGCATCACTCTCCCGTCAACAGTCAGCTTCTTAACCTTATGATGGAATTTAGCCATGCGGTGGTTCATTGAAACGCCTGATGATTTTCATCGATAATTCCAACATCTTCCGAGGATCGCGCCGGTAGGGCATCAAATTTGATTACCAGAAGTTAGTGGATTTCCTGGCGGATTCGGGCATTTCGAGGCTAGAAAAATACGACTTAACACGAGTCATAATGTACTGTGCTGTTGATAGATCTCAGCCGGATGATAGGATCAGAGCCCAAGAAGCGCTATATTCCATTTTTAACAGTTTTATAAAGTTTGATGTCAAGACCTTTGACTTGAAAGTGGTCCAGGCCGCTAATGGTGACATCACTGATAAATATGAAAAGGGGGTAGACGTGGCCTTGGTTACCGATCTACTCTTGCTGGCATCACGAAATGCGTTCGACGTGGCTATCATCTGCGCTGGTGATGCCGAGTTCTACCGAGCGGTCGAAGGCGTAAAAGAAATGGGAAAGGAGATATACATCGCAAGCTTTGATGAAAGCTGCGCAACAAAGCTAAAGGATGCTTCATTAGGTTATATTTCTTTAACAATGCACTCAGACAAAATTTAGTATTTTTTTAGCGGAGAGCGAGCACCTTATGGATGCCGAAGACCTTTTGGTTCACTCTCCGCGGGTTATTTCCAAGACTATACAACGGACGTATGATATAAAACTTTTGCGCGATAGGCTATGGATCGTCTCCGGCCAGACCAGGGAGAGCAGGAACATGATGGCAGGAGGCCCGCGCGGTCCCGCTGCGGTCGGTCGGGCGCGCGGGTGGCCGCTCGTGGCCGGGGTGCCAATTGTCCAGGAGCTACAGGGTGGCAGAAATGCTGCTAGGCGCTTACTTTTATGCTTCTAGCGGTAACTGTCGGCTCCGGGATGGGAAGATTCTCTTCTCTCAAGCCTTCCAGGTGGAATTCTATAGCTTCCTTCATCAGCTCCACAGTATCCTCTTCCGTCTCGCCGGCTGCTGCAACGCCAGGCAGGTCCGGGCAGTATGCCGAGTAATTCCCAACACCCTTTTCTATAATAATCGTATATTTAGTCATCTTCCTTCTCCATTATGTCGGCCTGCTTTAATATACTTTTCAGGGTCTTGGGGTGAATTTCCTTGTCTGGCCGACCGGTGATCGTCACCAGTCCTAATTTAAATGGATGTTTGAATTGCCGATGGCTTCCTCTGGTCCTCGTTAAATACCAGCCATCAGCCCCTATAAGCTTGATAACATCCCTGATCCTCATCAAGTCCTCTTATTTTCAGTGATAGGAAAATAAACTTATGCTGACACTCCCGGACGGCTGGAGCTGGCTCGCCCGGCGCTTCCATCGCTGGCCAAGACCCAGGTTCCTGCCTGAGATCTGTGGGCCTGGAATCGGATAGATGGCTGCAAAGGCCGGCGCGGGATTGCAGAGGCCCTTCCAGGGCGCGCTGGGGGCTAATGCTATGCGTTAAGGTCGAGAACGGATAGCAGGGATGCCTGCACCTCAGGGGGGCCGGGTGGATGCCATCGATATCTATGACCAGATCAAATTTGAAGGAGATGAATTAGATATCGCCCCTAGTATCAAGAATAAGAATCATTTGGCTTGCCTCATCTATCCCACATTCCGCACTTTTGACTCGCGGTTCTTAATTTTCCGCCGTTAAATATCCGAAATATTTTTAAATAAATAGCTCCTACCTATTTTCTGAAGGGACGTAGCATGGATTTGGATGTTGAGTCA
>JBAQXX010000110.1:0-12233 GCA_049299735.1 Methanothrix sp.
ACCAGCTCCGGACCCTCGAATTCCAGCCCCGTGACATTGATGTCCGGAGGCAGCTTGCTCTGCACCTTGCGTTTGAGCTCAAAAAGTACTTCTTCTACAGACAATAGAACACATCCAAAAAAGATTAAAGGAGCTTCATGATCTCTGAAAACTCCGGCTCGCCTACCTCCTGATATTTATCTGTGATTCTGACGAGCTCGATTTTATCGCCTGACGCGGAATCGCGTTTCATGGCATTATGAATTGCCCTGGCGGCCAGCACAGTTCCATCTTCAATGCTTATGCCGGGCTTGTACATTGATTCCAGCACGCCGTAGGCGATGGGAGATCCCGAACCGGTGGACACCATCTCGCGCTCTTCGATCTGGCCGCCGAGTGCATCAAGCGAATAGATCTTGGGGCCGTATCTGTCTACTCCGCCCATGATGAGTTGCACCATGAAGGGATAGTAGCGACGAGAAGAGAGTATATTGGCCAGCATGGAAGTTACCGCTTTAACTGTCATGCCTTCGCCCCTTTGCATCTTGTAGAGCCTTGCCTCCACCTGAACCATCCGGACCAGTGATTGAGCATCTCCTACCGCACCAGCCGTAGTCAGACCCACCAGGTCATCGACCTGATAAATCTTCTTGGCGCTGCTGCTAGCTATGAAGCTGCCCATGGTAGCACGGCTCTCCGATGCAAGGACTACACCTCCATCGCAGAGTACACCTACCGTAGTTGTACCTTTGAACACCTCGACCATCTAATTACCTCAACTAAAATCAGAAAACGGACATGATGCTTTTTACTTCTGCTATATAAATACTTTCCGCCGCTGCATTAAATGAGGGGATAATGAGCACACGGTTTGCCTGAAATATGAGGCCGTACAAGACATTGATGTGAACGACTTTGTCGACTTGTCCGGTCTTGCCGACTTTGTCCATAAGTACTACATCGATCCCGTAATCTACGATACCAGCTACAATCCAGTGGATACCATCACCTGGGCGATAATCCTGGGACTGGTCTTACTCGGCTTGATAAAGCTGTTGGGCCGTTGGGATCTTACGATGGATGAGCGGCTGCTGCTCTCTACTCTGCCTTACGTCCTGGCTGGTTCGAGCTTGCGGGTGATCGAGGATGGCAATCTCGTTCCTGCGCCCTGGAGATATCTTTTGATCACGCCGCTCATATTCTTCCTGGTCTTTCTAATCACGGCCGTCTGCTTGATTATCACCCGTATGATCTGGGGCGAGAAGTTTCATGCAAGATATGCCGCCATCGGCTTTCTCTGGACATTTTTCAATCTGGTCGTTCTTTCCACGCTCGGATTTAAGAACTTCTGGGTCATAGCCGCTGTCTTCCTGCTGGGATCGAGCCTCGCTGGAGGCATCCTCATTTGCCGGCGCCATGTATCCGCTCTGAAGTTTTTGGACGAGCGATTAAATCAAATGATCATATACGCCCATATGCTGGACGCCAGCTCGACCTACTTCGGTGTGGACTGGTTTTTCTACTACGAAAAGCACGTAGTCCCCACTTTTCTCATAAACCTGACCGGCTCCGCTGCTATTATGTTTCCACTCAAGCTGGCGATCCTGTTGCCTGTGCTGAGCATGATCGACAAATCTCTGCAGGAGCCGTCCCTGCGAAATCTCACCAAGCTGACCCTGATCACCCTGGGCCTGGCACCTGCCATCCGAAATACCCTGAGGCTGGCCCTGGGAATCTAATCCATCTTCTTAGCTGATCCTTCGCACGTCGCTTCTGCCGCCAAAGATCGTCCCTTTCACCGGTGCCTCGCCTGAAGGCATGTAGAGGGTGAAGGCTCCCGATGTGCTGTTGCCGTCGGCGCTGTTGAGGGTCATCCGGTAGAGGAAGACATTTTCCAGGGATACGACATTGAGGATCATGGCGTTTCCTTCCAGAAGTGAGCCCTCGGCTGTGGCCGTCTGCCGGTTTAAGCCCTGCTTGAATACACCCGTGCCGAAAAGGGCCGCTTCCGACTGGTAAAGTCGCAGCTCAATGTCCCCTATGGGCAAGGATTTCATGTTTTTCAGCTCAAAGCTCCAATTGCCTGCCAGATTGCGGCCATATGTTTGCAGGCCGGGCTTCGCTGTGCCGCCCGTCTTCTCCAGGTATGCTGCCGTGTGTTCCGGATCGGATATCTGCATTCCTTCCAAAGACAGGTCCATGCCGGCCGGCACTATGACTCTTGGCGATGGCGCCGCAAGAGCACCAATCATAATGCAGGCAATAGCGGCCAGCATCAACAAGATGTTTCTCCAATTGATCATTTCCGCTATCTCCCCAGTATCTTGCGGTGCGCCTCTCTGAACTTTGAATCTCTCATCTGGCAGGAGCATCTCCCCTGGAACCATTGATCGCGGGTCATCTCCTTCCAGATCTCCTCCAGGCTCTTTTCTTTGATGTTCCCAAAGGAGAGCGGCATGTAAGCGCAGGGCAAGGCCTCGCCTGCCCCGTCCATATGAATCCACCTTCTCCCTGCAAAGCATCCGAACATCTCCGGGCTGAGCAGGTAGGGCAAAGCTGTGACCCTGGGGCCTCGGACCCGGTTCTTTTCCTTGTGGAAGCGCTCCAGGCGCAGGACATCGGCTGAGGTCAGCACCTCATCCACATGCGATGCCCAGCGGCCCACGGCCACAATCTCATAAAAGGAGAGCTCATGCACGCCCAGATCCGTGGCCAGGGAAAAGGCATCTTCCAGATGGTCGATGTTATGTGGAGAAGTCACCATGAAGAGATCTACCAGGAGGCCGGCTTCCAGTGCGTTTTTAACGCCATCGAGCGCATCGCAAAAGGCCCCCCCGCGCCCCCGTACGCGGTCGTGCTCTTTTTCGAAGGGACTGTCGATGCTGATTCGCACTGCATATAGTCCGGCCTGCTTGAGCTGCTTCGCTCTATCGGCCGTGAGATGGTAGCCGCTGGTAAATGAGGTAGCAACGGCCCGCTCGTCCACGGAGGAGACCAGATCGGGAAGATCCTTTCTCAGCATGGGCTCGCCCCCGTCAAAAGTTATGAGGTAGGAACCCATATCCATGGCCTGGGATATGGCATCTTTTACAACGCGGCTCTCCAGTATCTCTCCCTGGCGAGAGGGGGCGCTGCAGTGAATGCAGTCATTAGGGCAGGCCCGCATGACGGCTATGGAAAACTGATCGGGAACAGGGCGGCGAGTCAAGGCCGCCACCTGGGCGGAGAGCATGCGGTCAAAGGCAACGCTCGGAGCGGGCGGAATCCAGGTGGAGAAGATGAACCTATCCGGGCCACAGCTTATGGGCTTCTCATCAATGAAGATCTTATTGATCCTGTCCATGACAGGTCGGGCCAGGGGCGCGAGCGCACCCCGGGCAGCCAGCCGGATGCCTCTTCCTTCGGCGGAAGCCTCGACCCTCAGCAGAGGCTTTTTTGCAATCTGCATCTCTCTAGTCCCCGGTGCGTCATCTCGTCCACGATGCTCTCCAGGCGAGATAGCATCTCATCGCGTCCTGTTGAGTGATAAAGTTCTTTCTTTGCGAGGTTGCTGTGCTCATCAATGACATTGACGCACATCTGCCTTGCTACATCATCCGGATACTGCTTATGGTAGATTATGGGGAGGGTAACTGAAATTTTCTTGGACGATTTCCCTTGATCCAGGCCCAGGAATTCTTCCAGGTCATCGAGTACCTGATAGCTCAGACCCAGGTGCATCCCATAACTCTCCAGCCTGGCCGCATTCTTTTCATTAGCCCCGGCTATCAGCCCGCCTATTTTGGCTGATGCGGAAAAGAGAGCGGCGGTTTTCTTGGAGATGCAATTGTAGTAATCATCCGCGGTTGAGGCGGAAGACAAATCCATCAGTTCACCTTCCGACATGTCCATGCAGGCGGTGGCAAATGTGCTTATTACCGGCTGACTATAATGAGATATCAACTCGATAGATCGAGAAATGAGCCAGTCTCCTGCGAGAAGAGAGGCTTCCGGACCAAAACGCTGCAGTGTGCTTGGGGAGCCTCTTCTCTCTAACCCCTGGTCCAGAATGTCGTCATGCACCAGTGATGCGGCATGCACCAGCTCAATGGCCATAGCCGCGTTTACGGCCGAAGCTGCGCTTTTGCCCATTGCTTGTGTGGAGAATATCAGTATAAGGGGCCGAACCCTTTTTCCTGAAGAGGAGAGCACATAGCTGATTATCTCTCCCAGGGGAGAATTTGGCAGGCTTCTCACCAGTTCGGCGAGTTGCTTGTTTATCAGGTTGTATTCATCCCAGCCGGAGAACATCGAATGAGCTACTTCCGGCCTGGCTATTTAGCTTTTGCTAATGCGAATATTTTGACTAGTAATGAATATGAAGCGAAAGCCTTTTAGGTTAACAATGGTTATTTAAAGCGTATTGAAAAAAGCTCGAAAAATTGGTGATAAGAGACATGAAGTTTTTGCATTTAATGCTAGTGGCGTATCTTTTGGCAATATTCTCAACGGCAGCTGCCCAAAATCCATTTGAGGCTGCAGCCAGTTCATTGCAGGAACAGATGAATACTGCCGGACAGCAGCTTCAAGAGAAAGCTGCAAAGCACGCTCTAGAAGGAAATCTAACCCAGGAGCACATCGCCCAGGATCTCAATGCCACCAAAGATAATCTGACGGCGCAAGCAACGGCAAAAATCAACCAGATAAGTCAGAACCTGAGCTCCGAGCAGCTTCAACAGAAGGCAACAGAGGAGCTGAAAAAGCAGGTAAGCGAACAGATCAAACAGCAACCTGGATTTGATGCCGCTTTAGCCATACTCGCCACGCTGGCTGCAGTTGGCATAATTCGGCCAAGAATCTAATTGCAATTGTCTCCAATATTTTTTTCTCGGGCATTTCGCACCGGTCTTCTTCACACGGATAGGATTTATATACTAATATGATGACTGACTGTCAGTCAAGCAAGGGAATGATACATGGAAATTCGTGATGCAGAAAGAAATAGACGAAAATCAAACGTGGCTTTGCTTTCAGTAACCTCGAATACCGGACTTGTGATTCTCAAACTTGCTGTAGGAATGATGATCGGATCTGTTTCAGTTATATCCGAGGCCATCCATTCGAGTGTAGACCTGCTGGCGGCCATCATTGCAATGTTTGCCGTAAGAAAATCCGGCGAACCGGCCGATGAGGATCATCCATTTGGACACGGCAAGGTTGAGAATATCTCAGGAACCGTCGAGGCTTTGCTTATCTTTCTTGCAGCAGGCTGGATAATCTTTGAGGCTTTGAAAAAACTGAGAAATCCCGAGCCTATGGATGAAGCATGGCTAGGCATTGCAGTCATGCTGATTTCCGCCGTGGCGAATATTATAGTCTCCAAGAATCTCTTTTTAGTGGGCAAAGAAACGGACTCTGTAGCTCTGATGGCGGATGCATGGCATCTGCGAACGGACGTATACACTTCGCTGGGTGTTTTCGGAGGCCTGGCTATCATATTTGCGGGCGGATTTGTCTTTCCCGGAGTAGATTTGCGATGGGTGGATCCAGTGGCGGCGATTGGAGTCGCTCTGCTGATCATAAGAGCTGCGTATCATCTGACGGTTGAATCCGCACGCGATCTGGTGGATGTGGGTCTTCCCTCCGAAGAGGTGGACGATGTGCGCAAGCACATAAGGGCTTTCGCTCCAACCATTCGAGGTTTCCACCGCCTGCGCACGCGAAAAGCAGGGGCCATTCGTTTCGTGGAATTTCATATCAGAGTCGATGCATCGATGTCCGTGGACGAATCACATCGTATTGCCGATATGATTACCTGTTCCATCAAACAGCACTATCCAGGAACGGCTGTGACCATTCATATCGAGCCCTGCAATTGTGCCTTGTCAGAGGATGGCTCATGTGGCTGCCTCTTAAGCGAAACAGAGAGGCGAGAGCTGAAAACGAATACGCCGGCACAGGACCGATGCCTGGCAAAAGCTCAATGAATAGAAGTGAGATTATGCTGAAAAATATATTGATAGCTGCGGATGGATCCGAGACCAGCATGTGTGCTGCGGAGATGGCCGTGGGTATCGGCAAAAGATCGGGCGCTAAGGTAACAGCGGTCTATGTTGTGGATGTGCAGAGACTGGCTCAGCTTCCCGGTTATGCGTCAATGCCCGGACTCAAAGACAATCTGATGGAACTCATGTTCAAGGAAGGCAGCGAGGCGTTGGAGGAGATCGAGGACATGGCACGGGATGCGGGAGTTGCTTATAATAGGGTGATCGCTGAAGGAGATCCCGGTGAGGAGCTGCTCAATCTTTGCAGAGATCCGGGATTTGATCTGATAGTGCTTGGCACCATCGGAAAGAGCGGTCTCGCAAGGTTCCTGCTCGGCAGCGTAGCTGAGAGAGTAGTGCGCCACTCCCATGTGCCGGTTCTAGTGGTGCCGGCAAAAGATCAAAAGAATAGCTGTGATAGTATCAAGCATTGAGTAAAATCGAACAAATGAACCGATCTCCGGGTGAGTATTTTTGGTGCAACCTGTGCAAAAGATGAAACGAATTACAAAAGGCCCTGAAGAAAGAAGGCAAGAATTGATCGATACGGCTGAGCGCCTCTTCATGGAAAATGGATACGAGCATACCGCAATTAGCGATATTGTCAAGGAGCTGAATGTTGCCCAGGGAACGCTTTACTATTACTTCCGCTCAAAAGAAGATATACTTGAAGCAGTGGTGGAGAAGAGCATCGCAGACCTGGAGGGAACTGTTATCCGGCTCATTTCAGATGAAGAGGTCGATGAGGCAACCAGGCTCAATGCCGCAATTAATGGAATTCTCGGGTTCGTATCTCAGCGCAACGATTTCATTGACTTTCTCCATCAGGACATAAATGCTGTAATGCATGCCAAGCTGGAAAAGGCAACGGTTGAGCGAATAGTCCCTATCTTATCCGGGTTGGTGGTCAAAGGAAATGCTAATGGTAGTTTCAATATCGAAAACCCCATCGAGACGGTTGAGTTTCTCAGTACTGCCCTGGTCTATATCTTCCACCAGCCGGATATCAATTCCGACCAACAGCGTCGTGAGAAGCTATGTCGATCTCTGGAGACAATACTGAACAAGGTTCTGGCGGCCAGGAATTATAACTTCGCGCTAAAAATTTAATTATCAGAGCAATCTGCCGGATTCTATTTTTGCGCATCTTCCCGCTACCACGCTGTAACCTTCTTTATCCAGCTTCTTTATTGCCTCAGGGTTTTCTGTGCCCGGCTGCATCCAGAAGACCTTGAATCCTTTTTGCTTTGCCTCTTCGGCTAAAGCCGGCACGGCAGAGGGCCTTCGGAATACATCCACAATATCAATCTCATCCGGTATATCCTGCATGGATGCGTAGACCTTCTCGCCCAGAATGGTACGACCGGCGTAATTGGGGTTGACGAGATAGAGCTTGAAGCCGTGGCTTCGCAGGACATCGGAGACGAAGTAGCTGGGCTTGTAGGGATCTGGCGATATGCCGACCACGCAGATGGTGCGGCAGTTTGTCAGGGCCTCTTTCAGGTCCTGATCTTCTCGAAGGATGGGCATAAGATATACATGGTCATTCTTGGGATAAATAGTTGAACCTTAGAGCGGGCTGCCCAACTCTTTGGCCTTGGCAAAGGCCACTTCAGCCTCCGATTTGCGATCTAGTGCATTCAGGGATAATCCCTTGTAATACCAAGGCCGGTAGTTTCCTGGAGAGACCTCACTTGCATGATCGAAGTATTGGATCGATTCATTATAATTGCCCTTGCTGTAGAGAGCCGCTCCTTTGCCAAACAGTGCGGACGTGTCGCACGGATTTGATTTCAGGGCGTCATCATATAGCTCAATGGCATTTGCCAGCGTATCGTTCGCCTCTTCCCTCAGGCCAAGTGCTTTAAGTGCGCTGCTCTTTTCCAGCCAGGCTTTTGATAGCTTTGGGTCGATTTTGATGGTCATATTATAGCTTCTCACTGCTTCCTCGAATCGCCCCAACTCCGCAAAAGTGCCGGCCATCATGTACCATGCGTCAACCAATTGTGGGTCTAGTGTTACAGATTTATTATAAGCATCAATAGCCTCTTCATATCTGCCCATAACGGTCAGGTATTTGCCTATTTGGTGCCATGCATCTGCATATCCCGGATTAATCTCTATAGATTTATTAAAGCACAGAAAAGCTTCATCGAAACGGCCTAGCTCGATGAGAGCGTTTCCTTTCCGATACCAGGCCAGATCAGACCGATTATCTCTCTGGATGGCCAGATCATAGGATTTAAGTGCTTCTTGGAGAACGAACTCTTTACCAGTTTCATTTTGGGTGATGTTGAGTGCATTTTCGAGAAACTCATCTCCGTTGCTGAGCAATTGGTTTATTGAATCCTCTTGAGGCTGAGCGAATGCACATAGCACAACCAAAGATATCCATATTATGGCAGAAATAACTTTGATCATCTAAGTATTATTGACATCTCGAATGAATATAATACTTGTGGCAAGTCAGCTCTTTTTGCAGAGCACCTTGTCCATGAATATCAGATTCTCGGGTGCCTCGGCCAGCCTCACCTTTTCTCCCCGGACATCAACAACGGCATCGAGCCTCGTGAAATGGACCTGTTGTATTCGAACTAATGGCTCGCACCTTTTCTGGAGATGCTCTTTAAAGCCGTCGATCTTGCCGCCCTCTCCCATGTAATCCACGATGCGGCGGAAGAGCTTGGGTAGGATTGCTACCTCTTCTGTAATGGTCTTCAGGCTGGATACGGAAAATCCCCTCGTGGTCTTGTCGTAAGGCCACAGTCCCTTTCCTTCCGCTCTGGCACTTGTCACGGCCTCGGTCAATGGAAGGCGCAGATCTGAGAAGAGGCCGTTGTAGTACATGGGATAGGCGAGGCCCCGGGCAAGGAGCCGGTAGTTGTAGCTCTCTTTGAGAATCGACTCATCCAGTGTGATTTCAGCTCCGTCTTTCTCCTCCGTTTCACCATCGAAGACGAAGGCTACCGGGCGGCGGTTGCTCTCTGTGCTGCGGGACAGGATGTAACCCACCGTTTCATCCTGGGCCTTGACCACGGTGCTGTGCGTCTCATCCCAGACGACCTCATCAATTCCCAGTTGGGAGAGAAGGTAGCTGGTGGCGGCCCTGGCAGGCCTCTGCGGCTGGCAGACGCCCTGATAGTGCGTTTCCAGAGCATCGACGGCCTCGATGCGTAGCTGTGCATGCCCGCGCGCGTTGCACTCCGCAGCCGGGCCGGAGAGCTTCTTCCAAAGAGATGAGTCTTTGGCCTTGAATCGAATCGAATCGCCATCAGGACTGTATCCCTGCACGTGGAATGTTCCTTTGATCAGAGTAAACGACATTCATATCACCCTAAATAAAATTTTAAATGTACCTATTTTAAGTACTGAGTTATTTTTAGGATTTAAATTTTCTTGTTAAGTTATAAAATATTGGAAGATAAATAGAACTCCTAAGAGTATCCAGATCTATTTATTTGCAGAAGGTTTTTTGCCCTGGAAAGAGAAAGGCAATAAAAATGAATCCCAGCCTCGCTGTCTATCAGGGCATGAAGCGTGCCGGCATCAACTTCGTGGCCTCAGTGCCCTGCATCAACCTGCAAGAGCTGCTCGTTCTGGTCGGCGGCGACCCGGAGATCATCCACGTGCCCGTTACCCGCGAGGAGGAAGGGGTGGGCCTGTGCGCCGGGGCCTGGATGGGCGGGCGGCGGCCTGCGCTGCTCATGCAAAACTCGGGCCTGGGAAACAGCATCAACGCCCTGGCGTCGCTGGACATGCTCTACGGCATTCCTCTGCTCATGATCATCAGCCACCGGGGTGGCAGGGGCGAGCCGGTTATCGGTCAGGTGCCCATGGGCCTGATTACCGTGCCCCTGCTGGACGCCATGAACACCACTCATTTTTCGCCCCAGCCCTCGCAGGCGGAGGAGACGGTGGCGCAGGCCTGGAGCCACGCCACGGCGGCTCGCCGTCCTGTGGCTGTGCTGCTGGATTTGGAATTTTGGAGGAAATAATGTTGCGCATTGAGGCCATCGCCCTGGTCGCGGAGGCGGCGGCGGCCTGCAGCGCCCTGCTGGTTTGCAACATCGGCTATCCCAGCCGGGAGCTTTTCTCGGTTAAGGATCGCCCGGAAAACTTCTACATGCTCGGCTCCATGGGCCTCGCCTCCTCCATTGGTCTAGGCCTGGCCCTGGCACGTCCGGAGCGAAAGGTGATGGTCCTGGACGGGGACGGGTCGGTGCTCATGAACCTGGGAACCCTGGCTACAATCGCCCATCATGCGCCAGAGAATTATCTGCTGGTGATCCTGGACAACTGCTGCTATGGCTCAACCGGCTCGCAGCCCACCTGTACCCATTTGGGCACCGACCTCTTCGCCCTGGCGAAGGCAGCAGGCGCCAAGAATGTCCGCGAAGTTCTGCGGGTGGAAGAGCTGCCACCTGCATTACGGGGTCTGGGAGTTCTAATCGTAAAAGTTGAGGCGGGCAATGCCGTAGTTCCTCTCGTCAGCCTCTCGCCGGAGGAGATTGTCGAGCGCTTCACCAGATGCGCTCGATAGGTTCTGCCATCCGGAAAGAGCCGTCCATAATCTTCTTCTTCAGATCCTCAGCCAGCAGCATGGCCCGCAGCCGATCCGATTGGCGCAGGACTACGGGTATGGTCCTGGCGCTGCCCGCGTCAGTCTTCAGCCGGATAGCTCCCAGGTTACACGAAAAGACCGCCGAAGGGCACACCGTGGCGCACAGGCCGCAATGAAAGCATAGCGCCTCACTGCGGCGCACTCTGCCTTCTTCGCGGCTTACGGCCCGCATGGGGCACGCCTTCTCCACCAGGCAAGGAGAGCAGCCAGAGCAGTTCTCCGGTTTGAACAAGACCACCAGGTCCACATCCGTCCAGACATCGCCGTAGTCGGCCTGTCCGATGACAGTCCTGCTATTGACATCGTTCACAGGCAGAGCAATGCCCCGGTCGGGCCGGGCAATCTCCTTCAGAATCGTCTTGCTGATTACGGGTATGGGAACCGCCCAAGAGCAGATGCATTCAGGACCGGCTGAGGTGACAAAGCCGCCCATCTGCTCCGCTGCCATTTGGTGCATATCGGCAAAGCCGGACAGATTGGGCCGCTCTTTGCTGCAGCGGGTGCCTGTGCCGAGGACGAAGCCCTCGGCGCCGTTCATGAGAATGCGAGTTCCAACGCCTACGCTCTCTAAAAGCGGATCGTTTTTTAAGGGATTTATCTGGCCGCAGCCGGAAAATGTCGCTTCGCAGCATAGGGGGGCAAAGCCGCGAGAGTGAAAGATGGTGTTGACCGGCTCCGCTCCCGCATTGACGAAGCCTGAGTAATTCTTGAAGGCATGGCGCGACCCGTGAAGCCGGGCATAGGGCATCTCATCCAGTCCGACATCGGCATGGAGTGTGCGTCCATCATCAGTCTCCACCTCGACGTGAACTTTCTTTCTCTCCACCAGATCGCGAAATAGATGGCCACCCCCGTAATTGGGCCGGATCAGGCTGTGGGCGGTTCCCAAGACCATCAAATCCAATACGCCCAGATTCTCATTGGGACAGGGTCCGACCTGTGCGGCTATGCCGTTGATCCGGACCCTCTTTGCTCGGAGAAACGAAGCCGGCTTGGCCACTGGAAAGGAGAGAACTGCGTAGGTGCCGCTCATCACCGCGCGGGTGGCCGTAGTGACAACGTCGACCTCGGAGAGCCTGGAGCATTCGCCCGACTCTACCAGCTTTGCGACTTCTTGGGCCGTGATAACGACGGCCTCGCCCTGCATAACCCTTTCCAATATCTCCGAATAAGAACCAACCATATAGCCCTCTGTTTCTCTTCGTGCGTCCTTTTGTGAACTATTCTAGAAACGTTTTTCGCCAGGCTTCAGTCCTCATTAATACTATTGTGGGATTATTTCAAAATATTATCCAATTTGAGAAAATATTGCCCAATGGCTGGAAACTTCTTTATACCGATCTTTCTCTGGAATGGCAAAGTCACAACTCAGGTGATAGTATTTGAATAAATTCATAATTATAGCCATTCTGGCGGTTGTGGTAGTGATGTCGCTGGGCTGTATCTCTGCACCGGAGAAGAAGGAGAATGCCTCCCTCCAAGAGAATATGTCCGGCAATATTTCTACCCTGCGCATTGGGTACCAGCCCAGTACCCATCAGATCGCAGAGATGGTCGCTTCCGAGAAGGGCTGGTGGGCCGAAGACTTGTTGCCTTTCGGCATAACCGAG
>JBAQXX010000111.1:0-15748 GCA_049299735.1 Methanothrix sp.
TATATTGCGAAGAGCTACAACATCACCGAATCGAACTGTCAGATCCCGTATCTCTATAAAAGGTGCCAAATCTATCATGCCCCATAAATCTCACTGTAATGTAATGTTGATCCGCTATCAATCCTGGTATAATGCTACTTAAGTTTATCCGAAGCTTTGAATGCGTCCCGCCGATAACGATTGTTAAAGAATTCTCAACGAAAACTATCTGGGTGGTCAAACTTCTTCATGAATCTTCATTCTTTACATTTCTATCTACTGACTGAATGCAGCATAGATTATAAAAGCAATGACATGACTACCTTATTGAATTGAAGGTATAGTTCATGGAAACGCTGCAAGCAATAAAGACTCGCCGGAGCATAAGGAAATTTTTAGATAAGCCGGTATCCCGCGATATGTTGAGAGTAGTCCTGGAGGCGGCCATGTTTGCGCCTTCTGCCGGAAACGAGCAGTCCTGGCAGTTTATAGTATTGGATGATCGCGAGTTACTGGATGAGGTGCCCAATATTTGTGCCACTGCTTCCATGTGCCGGCAGTCGCCTCTGGCGATCTTGGTTTGCAGCGACTCATCTTTGGAAAAGTACCCCGGATTCTGGGTAGAGGACTGCTCAGCCGCGGTGGAGAATCTCTTGCTGGCCGCGCATGCCCAGGGACTGGGCGCAGTCTGGACGGGAGTTTATCCCATGAACGACCGGGTGGAGGCTCTTCGACGTCGTCTGGCCCTGCCCAAGGAGATAACTCCATTCGCCCTGGTGGCGCTGGGATACCCAAATGAAGCTCCTGCGACACCCAAGAGATACAGGGAAGAAAGGGTGCATTATAATGGATGGTGAAGGAGAAGGGGCAAGAGGATGGATATTGTCAAGCAAAGCCCCTTATTAAACGCTCTTCTTCTTCAATCTTAAGAAATGCTTTTTTTCTTCTGCTGTAAGTAACAACGGTAATTACGGCTGCAACCGCGATAGAGCCGAAGAGGGCCACCATCGAGATTATAATTGCTGAGAATATGCCCTCTTCCATCCCTTTTCCGATGGCCAGTACGATTTTTTGCCCTGCACTTCCCGAATACGATGCATTAACCTGATAGATGCCTGCTCGCGGAGCGGTAAAGGCCATGATGGACCGGCCGCTGCGACTGCCCAGGCTGTAGGTGAAGCTGCCTTTTGCCGGATAGGTGGCGAAATAATGGCCTGTGGCTTTTTCTTTTACAAGGATCTCCAGACCAGATATTTGCTCGCCAGTACTGTAGAACCTGCCGTTCAGGTAGCTGTTGTTTTCGTAGAAGATCATGTATTCGCCCGGCTCAGAGAGAAACAGGTCCGCATCTCCCGGAGCTATCATCTGCAAGAGGCCGCTTTCTGCGTCTGTTATGCCGGAGTAGATGGAAGCGGCAAATGCAGCGAATCCCAACACTATTATCAGCACGGCCAGGCCGTAATACCAGATGCCCGGCTGAACATTATCTCGATTATTCATGAGTGAGGCCCCATTTGTTTATGTAAGATTGCACATCGAATTTGCCCTTTGCGCCTTTGTAGCTCATGTAGCGCACCTTGCCGAAGATTGCCCTTTCCTTCCAGGCCCGATCATGGACACCGCCCAGGCTCCAGGCAATTCCCGCATAGCCGTTTGCGTCTCCGCCGTCCAGCTCATACCGGTCGTTCAGGTAGATGCATGCGGCATGGGCCGCAGCGGGCGAGGCCGTCCACTCCAGGATCTTTTTGGCCCAGTACATCCTCAGGTATCCGTGCATCTTTCCCGTGCTGAGCATCTCCTGCTGGGCCGCATTCCACAGGTCGTCATGGGTGCGAGCCATTTCGAGTTCCTGGTGAGTATAGAGGTATTCTCTTCTGTCCTTTTCATGCTCTTCAAGGCTCGCTTTTGCCCAGGCGGGATAGCCCCGTATGTCATCGTAATGCTGGTTATAGTAGCAGTAGTTGTCAGACAATTCCTTTCGAACTATCAGTTCCTCTAAAAATGCGCCGGCGTCTTTACGGCTCCTCAAAGTCTCAAGGGCGACACGCTGGGCTGAGACCTGGCCGAAGTGCAGATAGGGAGAAAGTCCGGACTGGCCGTCAATATTGGGATCGTTTCTATCCCTTTCATAACCGGCCAGCTTGTCCTCCAGGAAATGGCCGAGCTGCTTCATGGCCGCCGCTTCTCCCGGTGTGATCCCTTTTGCCTGCGGCAGCGCATCTGCTCTGAGGCTCCTTTCCGCGGCAGCCCAATCATTCTCGATAGTGCCATTCCCGAAGGGTGAATTCATTTGTGCTCTCTCTGGCAAGGCCGGGAATTCTTCGAGAAAAACAAATAGAAGACGGTTCACCTTGGGACGGAAGCTGTAGGCGGACCACTCCTGTTTTGGGGAGGCATACCAGCAAGGAATGATGTTGTGGGCATCTACCTCGCAAAAGGGAATTTCCGTCTCGCAAGCGACAGCAGCTTTCCATTCCCGGTTCTGGCGCAGAGGAGAAAAATCGGATACCAAAGCTCCTGCGCCAATTTCACTCATCAAGCGTGCCATCTCTTTGCCGGGATCGCCCAAAAGAAGGAAGAAGGGAATATTCAGAGCCTGCAGTTTATTTTCCGCCTCTTTTAGGCCTGGCAGCAGGAATTGGTACTGCCTGCCGGTCGCGCCCGGAAACTGTTGGGCCAGGCAGAAGGCCACCGCCAGAGGAGAATCGTGTTTTTGAGCCAGATCCCGGGCATAGAGGAGGGCCCAGTTGTCGTTAACACGCTGGTCTCTGCTCATCCAGTAGATAACAGGGCCTTTCTTTTGCTCTCCTTTCGTCAAGACTCTTACTCTTTTGAGATTGACTGGCATAACTAATGATTACTGTTGCTATTACTATTTATAGGACTATTTTTGGAATTATGGGCAATGACATCATCGACCGCAAATAGGTTGAGGAAGTTTTGCGAGAAGCCCAGCAGGCTGCAAATAACAGCCAGGCCCAGTACGAGCAGGTCGTATCGATGATATCCGATATCGTCTGGTGCTGATGGACTGCCAAATGCCTGAAATGGACGGTTTCGAGGCCACAGGCAAAATTCGCAGGCAAGAAGCGAAGCTGTAATGAATGATTTCATTACCAAGCCGGTCCGGCAAAGAGAACTGGCCATGATGCTGGCGAGATGGCTGGCAATAACGGTTGAGCGACAAGCAACAGGTTGAATCAGTCTCCAGTTAAACGATTGGATCTTTGGAAGACAAAAATCTTCCAACAGATGTATCAATTAGAACTAATCATTAGTAATCATGGGCAACGACATCATCGACTGCATGCAGGCGAAGGGAGCTTTACGAGAAGCCAAGCAAGCTGCGGAAGATCGCAAGGTCTCAAACGAGCAAATCGTCTCGATGATATCCGATATCATCTGGCGATATGATGTCAATGTCAAAGGCGAGCCAGTCGACACCTACATCTCGCCGGTTGCGGACAGGATGCTGGGCTTGCCGGACTGCACCATAGGAAACAGCTTTAGCAAATATTCTTCGTATGTTCATCCCGATGACTTACCGGCTGTGCAGGAGATACTTTTCGAGGGGATACGAACGCCTGGAACGGAGAAAACTGCAGAATACCGTTTGCGGAAGGCTGACGGCACGACGCTTTGGGTCCGTTCCAAGGGTTTGGCTCATATTCATGCAGACGGCATAGTTACCGTTTTTGGCACCACAGCCGATATCACCGAGTGCAAGCGAGCCGAGGACGCGCTGCGGGAGAGCGAAGTGCGCTGGCAATTCGCTCTGGAAGGAGCAGGTGATGGCATCTGGGATTGGAACGTAGTGACAGACAGGGTCTTTTTCTCGAAACAATGGAAAGAGATGCTGGGCTACGAGGTTCATGAAATAAAAAACACGATAGATGAGTGGGATAGGCGTTTGCACCCGGATGACCGGGAATCGTGTTACGCGGATCTGCAAAAGCATTTTCGTGGCGAGACGCCGATCTATTGCAACGAGCACCGCCTTCTCTGCAAAAATGGAACCTATAAATGGATTCTTGACAGGGGCAAAGTGATCGAGTGGACAGACGACGGCAAACCCCTGCGTGTCATAGGCATACATTCTGACATCACCGAGCGAAAGCGGATGGAGCAAGCGCTACGGCAAGAGAAAGAACTGGCACAGCTTTATCTTGATATTGTGGGGACAATAATTATCTCCATCAGATCCGACCATACCGTAAGTCTGGTCAACCAGGCCGGTTGTCGTTTGCTGGGATACCGTGAAGATGAGATTATAGGCGCGAACTGGTTTGGCCGTTTTTTGCCGGCACGGGCAAAGGCAGATGTTGAAGAGATATTTGACCATTTGATGGCCGGGATTATTGAGCCGGTCAGGTATGTAGAGGGCGTGGTATTGACCCGCAATGGCGAGGAGCGAATTGTCTCCTGGCATAATACGATATTAAGAGACGAGGCGGGAAATATCACGGGTACCATTTCTTCCGGCGAGGATATCACCGAACGCAAGAAGGCGGAGGAGAAAATTGCCTCATCAGAAGCACTTCTGAACGCCACCCTCGATTCTATCCCAGATATCATTGGAATACAAAATCCTGACCATACGATAGTACGCTATAACCGTGCTGGATATGAATTTTTGAACCGTCCTGCAGAGGAGGTTAACGGGCGGCGATGCTATGAACTGATCGGACAAGACATTCCCTGTAAAGAATGCGCAACCGAAAAGGCGCTGAAGACGAAGAGGTTGGAACAGATTGAGAAATATCTGCCCGAATCCGGTGTCTATCTGGACTGCCGGTCTAACCCTGTATTGAATAAATATGGAGAGACCGAGTTCATCGTCGAGCAGCTGCGGGATATCACCGAGCGAAAGCGGGCCGAGCAGGACTACCGGATGCTGTTCCAGGAGATGCTGGACGGCTTCGCGCTGCATGAGATCATCTGCGACGGTCAGGGCAAGCCGACGGACTACCGCTTCCTGGCAGTTAACCCCACCTTCGAGCGCATGACCGGCCTTAAGGGAAAAGACCTCGTGGGCCGGACCGTTCTGGAGGCCATGCCCGGCACCGAACAGCACTGGATCGATACTTATGGCAAGGTAGCGCTGACCGGCGAGCCGGCTTTCTTCGAGAACTACTCCGCCCAACTAAAGAAGCATTTTGAGGTTACAGCCTTCCGGCCCGCTCCAAATCAGTTTGCCTGCATCTTTTCCGACATCACCGCACGTAAGAAGGCGGAGGAAGCGTTGCGGGAGAGTGAAGCGCGATACAGGCGAATAGTCGAGACAGCCAACGAGGGCATCATGATCATGGATGATCAATTTCGCTATGCTTTCGTGAACCAGAAGTTAGCTGACATGCTGGGCTATCAACCAGAGGAGATGCTCGGTCGGCCGGTATCATCCTTCCTTTTCGAAGAGGACCTCCCGGATCACAAAGCCATGATGGAAATGCGCCTATCCGGCGCAGGAACGCAATATGAGCGCAGGCACCGTCGCAAGGATGGAAGCAGCTGCTGGACGATAGTATCGGCAACACCACTCAAAGATGAAGCCGGCCGGTTCGCCGGGTCATTTTCCATGCTTACCGATATAACCGAGCGCAGGCTGGCAGAGGATGCTCAAAGTGAGAGCGAGAAAAAGTATCGACTGCTGGTAAGCAACGCTAACGAATCTATCACCGTCGCGCAAGACGGCCTGCTAAAGTTTGTCAATCCAATGACGCTCGACCTGTTGGGTGCGTATTCGGAGCAGGAACTCATTGATAGGCCGTTTTCTGAATTCATCCACCCGGATGATCGAAGCCGAGTTGTTGAAAATTACCTGCATCGAATCGCAAACGAGGCAGCACTGCATCGCTATGCCTTCAGGGTGGTAACTCAAAAAGGCATTGTCAAGTGGGTGGAAATTAAAGAGACCTTGATAGAATGGCAAGGCAAACCTGCCACGCTGAATTTTCTTACCGACATCACCGAGAGAAAGGAGGTAGATTTAAGCCGCGCACGTTCCTTGGTACGCCAGGAGAAGTTGAATCTGCTTCAACAGACTCTGCTAAGCCCAGGCAAATTGGAGCAGAAACTCAAGAATATTACCGACTGCGTGGTGGAGATCTTTGGAGCCGACTTTTGTCGCATTTGGATCACCAGTCCCGGAGACCTGTGCGATGTCGGGTGCATACATGCAGCGGTGACGGCTGGACCGCACGTCTGCCTTCATAAAGATCGATGTCTTCGACTCCTTGCCAGTTCGGGGCGGTATACCCACACGGACGGAGAGGTTCACAGACGCGTGCCTTTTGGTTGCTACAAGATCGGGCGCATCGCGTCGGAGCAGCAACACAGATTCCTCACCAACGATGTACAAGGCGACCCCCGTATTCACAATCACGAATGGGCAAATGAGAACGACCTTGTCTCGTTTGCCGGTTACCAGCTAAGACCACCAGGTGGAGATGCCCTGGGTGTCCTGGCACTGTTCAGCAAACAGCCTATAACCGGCGAGGAAGATGCGCAGCTTAACATCCTGAGCAATACGGTCACCCAGGTAATTCAAACCGCTCGTGCGGATGAGGAGCTGCTTGAGACTCTGAACGAAGCGACCAGACTCAACAAGTATCTCAATGAGCAGACCGCTAAAGCCAACGATATGGCAGATCTGGCCAGAAAAGCCAGTGCTGCCAAGAGCGAATTTCTGGCCAACATGAGCCACGAGATCCGCACGCCTTTGAACGGCGTCATAGGCATGATCGGATTGCTGCTGGATATGAATTTGAATGCCGAGCAGCGTGAATACGCACAAATCGCTCATACCAGCGGCGAAATTCTATTGTCACTCATCAACGACATTCTGGACTTCTCCAAGATAGAAGCCCACAAACTGGAGCTGGAAACGCTGGACTTCGATCTGCGCTCGACGCTTGACAATACTATGGATCTCCTGGCCATCGGGGCTCATGAGAGAGGGCTGGAGCTGGTCTGCACGATGGAGCCCTCCGTGCCGTCGCGGCTTCGAGGAGATCCGGGAAGACTGCGTCAGATTCTGATCAACCTGGGAAGCAATGCTGTGAAGTTTACCGATAAGGGCAAAATAGTGATTGCCGCCAGCCTGGAAAACGAAGACGAACGAAATGCTACAATTCGCATCTCGGTCAGAGATACAGGCATCGGCATCCCGGCAAGCCGGCAAGATATTATCTTCTCATTGTTCACTCAGGTGGACGGCTCGACAACACGCAAATACGGCGGAACCGGTCTGGGGCTGGCTATATCCCGGCAGCTCGCCGAGCTGATGGGAGGCACGATCGGCGTGCAAAGTGAGGTGGGCAAGGGTTCTACCTTCTGGTTTACAGCGGTGTTCGAAAAACAGCACGCAAGGATTGGACCTGCTGAGGGTCTCGTTGAAATTGATGGCGAAGGAGATAGGGATCGCAAGGAGACGAAGCCTGATATTTCCCAATCGATCAAACGAAAAATACGCATCCTTGTGGCAGAGGATAATCCAGTTAACCAGAAAGTGGCACAGGCCTTGCTCCGAAAGATGGATCTCCAATCAGATGTTGTGGCCAATGGCCTGGAGGCAGTCAATGCGCTCCAAACTACTCCTTACGACCTGGTGCTGATGGACTGCCAAATGCCTGAGATGGACGGTTTCGAGGCTACAAGCAAAATCCGCCAGCAAGGATCGAAGGCTCTCAATCCAGGCATTCCAATCATTGCCATGACAGCTCTCGTCATGCAAGGCGATCGGGAGAAGTGTATTCAGGCAGGAATGAACGATTTCATTGCCAAGCCGGTTTTGCGAAGAGACCTGACGAAAATGCTTGCCCGGTGGCTGGCGATAACGATTTAGTGACCGGCCAGGATCATACTCCATCTATTCTTTGAGACATGCCTCGAAATCGATCATCTGATAATGGAAAATATTATGAATGGATAAGCAAGACTCACTCCCATGCAATATTCTGAGGGCAGTATAGGCAGGGTCTTCATCCTGAGGATGGACCATGGCGAAGATCTGATAGAATCGCTGCAAAAGTTCCTGAAGGAGAAGAAGATCGGGTCTTGCACGGCCCTTTTCATGGGGGCACTGCGCGATGGCCGGGCAGTGACCGGTCCAAAGCTGCCGGTAGTCCCTCCCACGCCCAATTTTGAAGCCTATGAGAGTGCCTGGGAAGTCTTCGGCATGGCTACAATTTACCCATCTATTGAGGGGCCGAAGCTGCATATACATTCCGCAATGGGACGGGGCCGGCAGTCCATCTTGGGCTGCATTCGAGATAAAGCTGAAGTCTACTTGATCGTGGAAGCGGTTTTATTCGAGATATGCGGCCTTGCTGCGGAGAGAGCCTGGGATGAAGATATGCAGCTTTTTCTGCTCTCCTTGAAGAACCGGCTTTAGACCTTTGAATTTGATTATCCCGCCGCAGGGTCTCTCAATCTGCTGCAAGTTGGCGGCAAAACATTTCCGTCCTATAGGCAGCATACCGGAAATACTTACCCATTTTTAATAGAGATCCATATCAGATTATTGCCAATAGTTCACCTGAAACTGCGACAGCTATTAATAAGTCAAATATCATATCATTTTTGTCAAATTTAGTGTATCAAACGTCCAAGTAATTTTTTTTGTAAACATGTGTATAGCCAGTAGATGTTTTTCTGTACACATGTATCAACCTGAAGTGTCTATTAATACTAGAGAATATTCTTTACCGAAAAGGAGAATACATGAGACTTAGAGTAGTTAGTTCAAAAAATGAGATTCCAAATCTCAATCCCAATGAGAAGATGGTTCACCTGGCTTTCCGCGCCAGCAATGTAGACTTCCTCAGCTTGATGCAAAGATGCCCAAGGCTACGAATGATTCAGGTGCCTCCATCCTACCACAAGACCATGTCCAATGCCATCCAGGTATTCCTGGACATGCAGGGCATCGAGCTATTGCAAGGAGATGTCTGGGGCCATAGAAAGGATCTGGACGAGTACTTCACAGTAGACGACTCCACTCTGGTGGAGATCAGCTCACTGGTCGCCAGCGGCGCCGCCATGGAGGATCTGGCCAGCCAGGTCCAGAAGAGGGCCAGACTCGGTCCGGACCTCATCAAATACATCGCCAAGAGCAAGATCACTGCATAAAAAGCGAGCACTCAGAGCTGGATTGCAGATACGGCTCTGAATATCCTCTTTTATTCACGTTGCATTTATATGCGATAAACTCATTTTACAAAAATAGCGCTCTGGATAATTTCTATAAACAGAAGCGAGAAGATGAATTCTATCGACTGCAAGATGGTGGCTAATGATGATAAGAATAGCATTTGGACAGTTGGCAAAAGAGGCTTTTCGCATCGCAGCATTCATTTCTTTGATACTGCTGACGCAGATGCCGTGCCAGATGGCGGCCGGCATATCTGACAACGGGACCCCGGCCTTTGACCCTAACAACATGGATCGATCGATTCATCCCGGAGACGACTTCTATCAATATGTCAACGGCGGGTGGATCGTGAAGAATCCTGTTCCATCGGATAAGACCGATTATAACGAATTTGTGATCGTGGAAGACAGAACCGACGAGCAGGTTTTAAAGCTGGTGGAGCGGGCCTCCAATAACACATCTGCCAAAGAGAGCAGCCTTGATTGGAAGATAGGCCGTTTCTACAGCATGGGCCTGGATACTGATTCAATAAATCGACAGGGAATCGAGCCGCTGCATGGAGAGCTGAAACTCATCGACAACATAACAACCGCATCAGATGTTCAGAGAGTCTCCGCCAGGCTGCTTTCATATTACATTATCGACCCGCTCTTCTCATTTTATTCCTCTCCAGACAGCAAGAACAGCAAAGTGATGATAGCTTCTCTTTACCAGTCCGGCCTGGGCTTGCCGGACAGAGATTATTACCTTCGAATTGACAATGAATCAGCAAAGACGCGGGAAGATTATCTCAAATTCGCTGCAAGGATGTTCATCCTGCGGGGAGATTCTTCCCAGAATGCTTCCCGAGATGCTCAAACGATTATGAGGATGGAGACACGTCTGGCCAATGCCTCTTTCACAAATATTGAGAATCGAGATGCAGTCAAGACCTACCATCGCATGACTTTAGCACAGATGCATAACCTGTCACCGGAAATCAACTGGACGCTATTGCTCTCGGATGTGGGCTATCCCGATATCAAGGAGATCAATGTCAACCAGCCGGCATTCGTAAAGGAGACCGGAAAGATGATAGAAACGGAGAGCGTAGAAGACTGGAAGACCTTCCTGCGCTGGAAGCTGATATCGGCTACCGCCCCGTACCTCTCCTCTGAATTTGAGAATGAATCCTTCGATTTCTACGGCCGCAAGTTGAACGGTCAGGAGCAGATGCAGCCACGCTGGAAGCGGGTCCTCAAGACAGAGAACGCATTTTTGGGAGAGCCCATCGGACGGCTCTACATCCAGCAGTACTTTGATCCTCAGTCCAAGGCCAGGATGGAGGATATGGTAAAGAACCTGAAGACAGCATTTCGCGGCCGGCTTCAGAATCTGACCTGGATGGAGAATGCCACCAAAGTCAAGGCCCTCGAGAAGCTTGAGGCCATGGATGTTCAGGTCGGCTACCCGGAAGAATGGCAGAACTACTCACTCCTGGAGATAGAGAACGATTCCTATGTCAGGAATGTGCTGCGAGCCGGAAAATTCCAGTTCGAACACGGATATTCCGGTCTGGACAAGGCTGGAAAACCTGTAAACCGCGACACCTGGTTTGCGCCATCTCATGAAGTCAATGCCTTCGCCTATTTCGAGATGAATGCCATATTCTTCCCGGCTGGAATTCTGCAGCCGCCTTTCTTCAACGCCAGAGCCGATGATGCCATCAACTATGGAGCCATTGGCGCGGTCATCGGGCACGAGATGACCCATGGTTTCGATGATCAGGGAAGGAAGTTCGACAAGAACGGCAATTTGACTGACTGGTGGACAGAGCAGGATGGGGCCAACTTCAACAACAGCACAAAGGTGCTCATCGGCCAGTACGACAAGCTCGAAGCGCTGCCGGGCCTCTATGTGAACGGCAACCTGACTTTGGGAGAGAACATAGCAGATATGGGCGGCCTCACCATGGCCTATTATGCCTACCATCTGGCTCAGCAAAATGAGACAATGAAGATCGACGGGTTTTCTGCTGATCAGAGATTCTTCCTGGGCAACGCCCAGATGTGGCGAGACAATATCAGAAATGAGTCTCTGAGGACAAAGGTATTGACCAATCCACATTCGCCCTGCAAGTTCAGAATTAATGGTGTCGTCTTCAATATGCCTGAGTTCTACCTGGCTTTCTCAGAGATCAAGCCCGGCGACAAGCTGTACAGGCCGGAGGAGGAGAGGCCGGCTATCTGGTAGGGAAAGAGAAACATCAGAGAGGGGAAGGAAACTGGAAGGATTGGCAAGCCTTTAGTCACCTTCAACCGGTGCGGCGGCGAAACTTGCAGAAAAGAGCAAAGTGCTTTCTCGCCGTCGCATTGTGGTATCCTGGAGGTCTGGTTTCGTGCGGAATAGCCCAGAGCTTCCCATATGCCCCATTTCGGTCCCCCAGGCAGAACGTAGCTGGCTGCTGCCATCCCGCTTCGTGACCCTGGGCAGATGACCGCCCGTCCGGGCTCGATCGGCCTTGCCCGGCAGGCGGGGCCCTCGCGCCGGCGAGCAGGATGGCCGCCTCCAGGCAGCGTCCTGCATGGCCATCTTATCAGTTTCAGGCCTTTACGACAATTGTCTTGGCAATGTTGTCCCCGAGTCTCTGCTTCTTGTCGGAACGCCAGATCAGGATAGCTCCGATCAGATAGGCGAATAGTCCGTCGATGATCCTGAGGATATTCCTTATCAAAGCCCGGTTCATGTCGATCGGCTTTCCATCTTCCCCGATTACCTTGATCTTGGTTACCATCTTGCCGATGGTCTGCCCCTTTGATCCCTCAAGTAGAGTAAAATATCCGATGTAAATCACGAAATAAAGCAAGCCGATCCACCAGGGGGCCACTCTATGCGCCATCATGCTAAAGCCAATCCCGCTCCCGATTGCTCCTATTATGATGCCTATGATTATGTTGTCAATGATGAGCGACACAAGCCGAATTCCTATTCCCTGGTACTCTCTTACCTCAATGAGGTCTCCCAAATTTGCCTGAATCTCTGTTGCCATAAATCCACCTGCCGAATTTATACGTAATTTCATCTTGACATTCTAATATCAGCCAGAAACGTATGCATTGGGCATTCCAGGTCTCCATTAACAGGATTTACATAGCTATTAATACTATTTATTTTTTTCTTAGAAGTTATCAGAAGGGCCACACTATATTTTTTGAAAAATTTGAAGACAGAAATTTATTCTTTTATCCGGTAAAACCTATCAATGGCCACCGAACCATTTTCTCCGTCCTTCAGATATATCAGCTCCATCTCATCTTTGGAAATGATCGTCCCAACGGCATAGCCACCATCAAATTCTGCTGCATAGAGCGTTTTACCATCCAAACCAATGGCTCCTGCAAAGCCTTTGCCGTCCATTGTTTCATTATCCAGTTGAATTGTAATATTTCCGGAGAAGATGCGGTCTTTTTGCTCGACGATCGTAAGTGTGATGCTATCATTTTCCGATAAATTAGAATAACCCGCTCCATCATCATACCCATTCCAAGAGCCGGTCCAAACCCCAAGCATGTCTGGAACTTCCGCAGAAGAGATCCCCGTGGCCAGGAAGACCATGGCCGCCAGCGCAAAACACCAAATCGATTTCATACATGCTGCAAGCTCTTTTATCAATTATATGTTTGCCTGAGGCAGAAAGGCGCCCGGCTCCACTGCACTGAGCCGCCCGGACTTCTGCCGGTCGCCAGGCCATCGCAGCCCCGCACCTCTCGCACCCGGGTGCCTGCGAGAAGGACGCGCGCAGGGGCTTGCGGGTACGGGCGTGCGCGGGACTATCGCCAATTAGCCTGAATTGGCGCAACAACATTAATTATCAATAATATAATTATCCAATTTCATCTTTCTCCGCCCCTCCGGAAAACTTAATCTCATCCCCCGCCCTCATCTCTATCGTGAAGTGCGATGTTCTGGTGGTGGGCGCTTCGCCCGCCGGCCTGATGGCTGCGATCTCTGCCGCAAAAGGCGGAGCCGGGGTAGTATTGATGGACAGGGATCTGGCCGGCCTGGATCATGCTGCAAATACCATCTTTGAGGGAATGGCGGCCGCGTCAGGCGTCAAGGTGGAAGGCTGCTACCTGAAGAAAGAGCTGGAAGGCATGCGCATTCTCTCCCCCTCCGGCCAGGGCGTCGCCATCCCGGCCAAAGGCTACTTCATTGACAGAAAAAAGTTCGATGAGCACTACCTGCGCCTCGCGCAAAGCTCAGGTGTGACCATGCTGGCAGGAATCGCCAAAAAATCCAGGCTGGACGGCAGTCGCAGGATTGTTTTCTCAGACGAAGAAGAGATTGAGGCCAAGGTGGTAGTGGACGCCTCAGGAGTCGTCTCCCACCTGGCCCGAGGAGCAGGCCTGCTGCCCATGCGCCATGCCGAAGATATTGCCTGGGCCATGGAAGCCGACATTGAGCATCCGGGTCTTGGAGAGGAGATGTTCTTCCAGTACTGGATCGGCAGCATGGCGCCCGGCTGGAAGGCCACCTTCTCGCCCGCGGGCGGCGATCGGGCAACGCTGGGCGTCTTCGTGCGCGGCCACGGTCAAAATGTGCAGCCTTTTTTCCGGGCTTTTTTGAATCGATTTAAAGCCCACAAAACCTCGCAGTACAGGGATATTGAGAATCTCAAGATTCTATCCGTGCGGCGGGGGGGCGACCCCATCTGCGTTATGCCTGGAGAGATTGTGGCCGGTTCCCTGATGGTCACGGGCGGGGCAGCCGGCCAGAGCGGTCTTGCCTACAGCATGCGCGCCGGCACCATCTGCGGCAGCGTGGCGGGCGAGGCCGTGGCGGCGGGAGACGTATCTCGCGGCAGTCTTTCCCAATATGAAAAGCTCTGGAAGAGGGAATTCTACTGGCAATACCGCATGGGCAGGGCATCTTTGAGAACGCTTGCTATGATGAAGGATGAAGAGATCGATAGACTTGTGCGCAGCCTGTCCGGAAAAAGGCTCATCTCAGGAGGCTCATTTGCCAAAAAGGCCGGCTATGCCGCAGCTATCGTCCTGCTCTTCCGGCCCAGGACCGTGCTCGATCTGGCTGTTAATTTGATGAAAGGCTGAAGCCGGGTTGTTGGACTTTACAGATAATCAAGAAATCATGCGGCGGAAAAGTCCATTTATCTGAAAAGAGAAAGGCCCGCTCATGATTGAACTGTCCAGCGAACCTTATGTGCTGAAGCCCAGGAACACGCCGATGACGGAAGCGGACTTTCGGCTTCACCTTAACATAAGCTGGTGTCGCGGCGTCCTCTTTAATGTAGTGGCTTTAAAAAACGCCATCGCTGTGGTGGAGTATGACGCCCTGCTCTGGTCTGATGATTCCATCATGTTTGTGGAGTACAAGGATTCAGTTGCAGCCTACAAAGACCTCTCTTCTCGAAGGGTGCAGCAGATGAACAGCTTCGCCAAGAACATAGCCAGGGGACTGGGCTACAAGAACTTCGCGTTCATAGTAGTCGTAAAGGGGCTGGATGAGGGCACAAACAAAGGCGGTGCCCCGGTTTTGCCGCTCTTTGAATTGGGCAGCTATCAGCCCGTCTTCGTCTCATCCATCACTGAGCTGGAATACCTCAATAAGATGATTGCCAAATACACTCGCGAGGGCAAGGAAGATTTTGCGAAAGATCTGGACAAGCTTAAGAAGATCTTCGAAATGGAGCAAGCGTGAAAGGATATGCATGGGCAAACGGCGCTGCCACAGTTCTCAATGCAGTTGCCACCTGGAAGGGAGCGGCCTTTGGAATCGAGCTTCAAACGCGGGCCGAAGTGGAGCTGAACAATTCCGGCCTCATTAAAGGAGACGTTCCTGGTGTGGACACCCGTCTCATCGAGACCTGTGTGCGCATGGTGCTGGAGAGACTGGGCTACAGCTACGGTGCTGTAGTGCGAACCTTCAGCGATATTCCAGTGGCCGGCGGCCTGAAGAGCAGCAGCACCGCGGCCAACGCCGCCGTCCTGGCAACCCTGGATGCTCTGCAGGAAGATATGGACCCGGTGGATGCGGCCAAGATCGGCGTGGCCGCTGCCCGGGAAGTGGGGGTGACCATTACCGGGGCTCTGGACGACGCTTTGGCCTCAATGCTGGGCGGCATTGTGGTTACCGACAACGCCAGAATGATGCTGCTCAAGCAGGAGGAGTTTTCTTGTCATGTCATGCTCCTGGTTCCCGAGCGAAAGCTATTCTCCAAAGATACAGATGTCTCCCGTTCCCGGCTCATTGCGCCCATGGCGGATTTGGTCTACGAGCTGGCCATGCGCGGCGATTATGGCAGGGCCATGACCCTGAACGGCCTGGCCTATTGCGCGGCTTTGGGACTGCCTACAAAGCCCATGCTCCTGGCTCTGGAGGCAGGCTGCAAAGGAGTGAGCCTATCGGGAACAGGACCGGCTTATGCGGCAATAATTGATGAGGATAAGATGGACGCTCTTGAAGCTGCCTGGAGGCCTCTGGGCGGAAGAGTGATAAGAACGAGGACGAATAATAGATGCGCATCCAAGGGTCGGGGAATTTGATGGGGCTACAAGAGCATCGCAGCGAAATTGAGCAGATTGACGAGCAGATCATAAGGCTCATCTATCAGCGCATAGG
>JBAQXX010000112.1:0-39884 GCA_049299735.1 Methanothrix sp.
TCTCCACCGGCGCGCCCATAGTCTGCACAATTTCTGTCAAGCCCACGCCTTCCATCGCAAAACAGCAGAGCACAGTTGATCTTGTCAGCGGCGAGGCGGCGGAGATCGTGATTAAGGGCAGGCACGATCCGGCCATCCCTCCCAGAATAGTGCCTGTGGCCGAGGCCATGGTGGCCCTGGTGCTGGCCGATCACCTGCTGCGGCAGAGGGCGGCGCGAGTCTGACTTTGGATTGATGGATTCTGCAAAAAAAGCAAAAAAATGAGCCTCAGGAATTCTGCAGATCCTCCTCCTCAAACAGGAATACCTCGTTGATGTCCGCTTTCAGGGCCAGGGCGATCTTGTAAGCCAGCTTGAGCGAAGGGTTGTACTTTCCCTTTTCCAGGAAGAGTATCGTCTCTCTTCGTACACCTACCAGGCGAGCCAGTTCTTCCTGGGTGAGGCCCTCCCTGGCCCGCAGCTCTTTGATGCGCGTTTTCATGGTCCCCACACATCTGCACGACGGTTCAGTATCAGCATGAATGCGATGGCGCTCACTGTCATGACATAAATGATAATCTGCAGGACAGTTACAGCATCCAGAACGACCATTCCCAAATAGACGGCGATGAACAGAACCAATATCAGAATGAGGCTCACAAGATAGGAATATGCCAGGCTGAAGGCTCCCAGCTTATTCGTTCTCTCATCCTTTTCCGGCTGATCGCCTGCTCTCCAGCGGAGGAGCAGGACCATGCCTATAGCAACCGCTCCCGCAATTGCCAGAAAGCTCGCATCGTAGCCCAGGAAGGAAAGAAGCAGACCGGCCATGATCAGTGCTATCCCCGGAATCATCCTTATCAGAAATCTGTTCTTTTTCATGTTATCTGCTTCTAACATCTTTGTATTTCAATGTTTTGTATTTCTAACATTGTGTGATTTTAAGATAACATATACTGGCGGGCAAATTGCCCCATTTTACTGATTTCCTGGGGCTTCATTTGCGTTAAAAATAGCTCCTTAGCCATAGGTTTTTTAGGTGCCACTTAAAAAATAGGCTAGC
Source organism: Methanothrix sp. (assembly GCA_049299735.1). Classification (GTDB taxonomy): domain Archaea; phylum Halobacteriota; class Methanosarcinia; order Methanotrichales; family Methanotrichaceae; genus Methanothrix. The sequence continues at coordinate 1,042 of JBAQXX010000112.1, forward strand.
ATGCGCAAAGAGTTTCGTAGCCTCATCTCGCTGGAGGACGCCCAATCAATAATCCATAGCCACATTCCCCTGACTGGGACACAGACCGTGCCGCTGCCGCAGGCCCGCGGCCGCATGCTGGCCGAGAAGATCGTCTCCTCTCTGGATGTTCCGGGCTTCTCTCGCGCCTCCATGGACGGCTTTGCCGTGCAGGCTGAGGACACCCTGGCGGCCAGAGAGGACCGGCCCGTAAGCCTGCGGCTGGCTGGCAGCGTGCCCATGGGCATTCTCCCCAGCCTGCGTGTAGCGCGGGGCGAGGCTGCGGAGGTCTCCACCGGCTCCATGATGCCTCCCGGCGCGGACGCTGTGGTCATGATAGAATACAGCCAGGCGCAGGGTGATCGGGTCCTGATCAGAAGGCCCGTCTACGGCGGCGAGAACGTGCAGGCGGCAGGAAGCGATATCTCTTTTGGCGAAGCCGCGCTCTTTCCCGGAACGAAGCTAGATGCTCGTGAAATTGGCGTTCTGGCCGCCTTGGGCAGAACGGAAGTGGCGGTGCGCAGCCTCAAGGTAGGCGTGGCTTCCACCGGCAATGAGCTGGTGTCGCCCGGCCGGGCTCTGGCTGCTGGCCAAATCTATGACATTAACACCTACACCATTGCAGCGGCGGTCGCCGACTGCGGTGCTCTCGCCATTCCCTACGGCATCCTTCCTGATGAGAAGGGGTCTCTTGCAAGGGTGCTGCAAAAGATGGCCAAAGAGTGCAACATGATCCTGGTGAGCGGCAGCACCTCCGCAGGCGTGGGGGACATGATCTTTCAGGTGATCGAGGAGGTGGGCGAGCTGATATTTCACGGCGTGAACCTCAAGCCCGGCAAGCCCACCATCTTCGGCCTGATCGACGACAAACCCTGCCTGGGACTGCCCGGCTATCCAACCAGTGCTCTGACTGTCTTCTCCTGCCTGGCCGCGCCTGCCATCTGCGCCGCTTTAGGCCAGAAGCATTCCCGAAAAAAGGCGGCAGGACGGCTGGCCGGGCCGCTGCGGTTGGAAGGCCGCCGCCAGATGCTGGCCGTGGGCCTGTCGGGCGAGCTGGTATATCCTGTGGACAAGGGCAGCGGCTCCATCACTACCCTGGCCGGGGCGGATGGAGTCATAGACATCCCTTCAGGCGTCGAGTATCTGGAGAAGGGCGTGAAGGTAGTGGTGGAGCTATTTAGTGAGGTGGAGCCTGCCGATCTTGTCGTGGCGGGCGAAAACACACTCCTCCTGGAGAAGCTGGCTGAGAAGGTGCCCTGGCATCTCGTGCTCCTGAATACCGGATTGCTCCAAGCCAGGCTCTACCTGGAGGATGGTGTGGCTGATCTGGCCTGTATTTGCGATCCTGGCGCGGCAGCGGGGATGAAGCTGATCTGGAGCTCCAAAAGAGAGCTGGGCCTGGTCTTCAAGGATGCTGGTGTTTTGTCGAACCTTTCTGACCGGCGCATTGTGGGCTGGCACCGGGACTTTGCCATGCATGCCGCATTTGAGCAACACCTGCAGGCCTTGGGCCTCTCTCATCCAAAGTATGTGCGACTGGCCAGGACGCATTCGGCCGTGGCTGCGGCCGTTGCCTCCGGGAGGGCGGAGGTGGGCTTTGTAGAAAAGCAGGCCGCGATTGAGGCGGGCCTGGGCTTTAAAACTCTGGGGAATGATGAGATAAAATTGCTGGCCAGGCCAGAGAATGTTGGCGATGCCCGTGTCAAGTTCCTTGTTTCTGCTCTTTCTCGGGCGGGAGGGGCTTGAAGGTCCTCATCCTTCGCTCATAATAGCTGAGAGGATGACGAACTCTCCGGCATAGCTCGTCCTCGCCGGGGCAGTTGCCGTAGGTAGCCATGGTGGCACAGGCCGGAGGCTTATAGCAGGTGCCGGAGGCTCCCGCGATGTGTTCTACCTGGTATCGCGTCTTCTCCTCATCGAAGTCCGGGCTGGTATTGAAGAGTGATACGACCTGCGCGGCTGTCATATTGATCTGCAGGAGGAAGCTGACCAGAGCAAAACGGGCACTGTGGGCCAGGTTGGTGCCCTTGGCAACCTCGGAGAGCATCTTTTTGATGCAGGGCGGAAAGGCTCCTTCCTCCACCTTGCCGAGGTCCACCTTGTCGCGAGCTCTTATGATATCAAGCTGCTCTTTGAGCGGCCCCAGGTATTCCTGGAGAGTGGCGCAGGTCTTCTCGTCTACGGGCAGCGGCAGCCCTTTTAAGATCTTAGTCCGGGCAGCTTCTTCCATTATTCTTCTCAGCTCTTCTTCTGTGATGGTGAGGTAGCCCTGGGAGAGATCCCTGTTCGTCAGTTTCCATTTAGAGCTGTGCATGCTATGCGCCGCCCGAATATACTCGGAAAAATGAATCTTGTAAGGGCCCGGTCCCTGAGGATGAAGCCCCAGGTCGTCAGCGATGGCTGACAGCCCTTCCTTCTCATTTTGCATCCTTTTATAGGCCAGCTTTGCCTCGGCCAGGGCATAGCGGCGCAGCAAAATAGAGTCGCCAAGGCAGGAGACCATGACTCTGGCCAGGGGATAAGAGAGAAGTTCCGTCAAAAGCTCTGCATCGGTATTGGCTTCGCTTTCCGAAATGGTTCCGCTGATGGACTCTGCTACCCTTTGAGCGGCCCGGCCCCGTACCGTCTTAAAAGAGGTTTTGCCTAGAAGGCTTTCTAAAGAGTAGCCGGCATTTCGCACCCGATCTGCAGCATCTTCTGTAAATGGGTAATCGGAGATCCTCATTCCTGTTCAATTCTGGGCGCCAAAAGGTAATTGATCTCTACATGCTGGCCTAGCCTGAGGTGAATGCGTAGCGGATAGTCTATGCCCATCTCCAGTGTGACCTCGCCCGCTTTGCTTATGGATTTGGACATGTCTTCCAGATAGTCCAAAGAGAACAGGCTCCTGGCCTCGCCTGGCTTCATGCCCAAAAGCTCAGTGCTGGGGATCTTCAGCTTGAGCGAATCGATGTCTCCTTTAGCTTCCATGTAAAAGCCCTCATCAGATACGCCCAGTATTACATGATCGCTGACCTTTTCTGCCGCTTTTACCGCCCTGCGTAGCTCCACACCCGACAGTGTTACATGAGCCGGCAGATCCAGCTCGGGTATGCGCGGTTCTTTGCGGATGGCGGTGGGATCGATCAGGCTTAAGGTGTATGAGAGGGATCCCACTCCAATCATCAGCTTGTGGCTCTCTTCTTCCAGCTCCAGTTGAACATTTTCGCCCTTATCAGCCATGCTCAGCACATCACTGAGCCGAACCAAGTCTATGCCGATTTCACAAGCATCGGCTTTGAAGTATTCGAAGGCCTGATTGCCGATCTGAAGCGATACCATAGCCACGTTCGCAGGGTCTACAGCCTTCAGTTCCAGGCCATTTTCCGATATGGAGAACTTGACCTCATCCACCAGAGAAGAGACTGAATCGATTGCATCGCGCAGAGTTTCTGCGTTGATTACTGCCTTGAACATTCCTTGAGCCTCCTCCATCAGAACCGTTTAATATTTAATATAGTTGATGCTTAGTCATACACTCGCCAGGTTTCGTTGCATTTGGTGCAGCGGAAGAAGCGAGCCTCGCCGCTAATAAGCTGACTACGCAACAAGTATGCGATATTATTGCCGCACTCCGGACACCTGGCATTGGTAGTAGGCAGGCCCGTCCAATCCTGCTTTAATACCGGAACTACGCAATCCAGTTGCTTGGTCTTGCTGACCAGGGATTCACCTGCTGCTTTCGGTATCTTGTGGCCGCACACTCTGCAGACCATCATGCCGTCCTTGGGCATCATCAAACTCTTACATGAGGGACAAAACTCCATTACCATAAAGGCAATCACTCGTCATATTAAAGTTTCCTAGTACAGCGAGGCCGAAATAACCAATGTTTTGACTTCGCGGCTTCGCGCCTTCGCGTGAAAACGGACCCGGCCGAATCTCACGCGAAGCCGCGAAGAACGATCAGCCGTTCACAAAGGCACATTATCCTCTCACAATCATGGCTTTAGTTAGGCCCGCCTGGCATTTCCACAAATAGCATGACTCTGGAACGCTCTTGCAGTCTGGCTAAAAAATTATTCGTATTTTCTCCACCTGAAACGGCATTTTGTGCAAATAAGAAAGAGCGTCGGGCTCTCATCCGCCCCGCGGGTCTGTTTCATTTCCCAGTAAGCGGTATTATTACCGCACTCTTCGCACCGGGCGTTGGTCGTGGGAAGAAGTTGTATATTTCCCTCCAAAATAGGCATTTCCCTTTTATTCTGCTCCGTCTTGCTTATGAAAGAGCTGCTTGCGGTCTTCGGCTTCTCATATTTGCATTTTTTGCAGATCAACATACTACTCTTGGGCATGGGCACTAAAAATTTGCCGCAATTGGGACAGTATTCGGGAGTATACACCATTGCTCTCTAGGTATTCACTCGCCATATTAAAGTTTACCAGTGTTATTACAAAGCCCCATATGAGCACAGCGATTAATGTGATATGTCTGGATCGTCCGGGAATGCTGCGCGACATCGCCGGCGCGGTGGCCAAAAGGGGCGGCAACATCGTCTACACCCAACAGTTTGTTGTGGAAAGAGGCCTGAATCATGGCAAAGCCTCGGTTTACATGGAGATAGACTGCCCGGAAGATGATATTTTAGGGGTTGTAGAAGAATTGACCTCCTCTGATTCCATCTTCGAGGTCTCCATCCACGAGCCTTTCGAGAAGATCTACGGTTCCCGGGTGATCATTATAGGAGGCGGCGCCCAGGTGGCTCAGGTCGCGGTAGGTGCTGTGAGCGAGGCCGACCGGCATAATCTGCGAGGCGAGCGCATCAGCGTGGATACCATTCCCCTGGTGGGAGAAGATGCTATTGCCGATGCAGTGAGCGCTGTGCGCCGGCTGCCGCGCGCCTCTATCCTGGTATTGGCCGGAGCCCTCATGGGCGGACGCATCACGAAAGAGGTGAAAAGGCTACAGGAGGAAGGGATACCTGTTATTGCCCTGAAGATGGCCGGCTCGGTCCCCGAGCAGGTGGATCTGGTAGTAACAGATCCCATCCAGGCGGGCACCTTTGCGGTAATGCATATAGCCAGCACCGCGGTCTTCGATATAAGTCGCGTGCGGGGCCGGGAATTTTAGCTCTTGAGTATCCCGGTCAGATCCACAAGTTTATCGCTGGAGAAAAGCTCCTCTACAGTGTAGAACCTATCATCTGCCTGAAGCACGGGCGCAGAAAGTGTGAATACTCCGTTTATGCGCAGCTCCGTAAGGGCCTCTGGAGTGCTCATATCTTGGTTCTCAAAAGAGATGCCTGCCTTTCTCAGTGCCGCTTTGAGTTGTTCGCATTTGGGGCAGGAAGGCGTGGAATATATTATGTACTTCAAAGAGATACCTCTTGCAGGACTGTCTTTGTTTTTAGCGCAGTGCTCTCGGATAGGATTTCGTGGCCCAGGCAGCATACCCTCTCTCGATTGCTTTCTCAGCACACTCCGTGCAACAGGAGAAGTTGGCCATGTACTCCGTGCCCTCTATTTCATGCTCAAAGACCTGGTTACAGGTAAATCCCGAGACCCGCCTGAAATCAAGGCCCTTGCCGAATTCGTCATTCTCCGCCTGGGTGGGGCGCTCCACTACGACCCAGTCTCTGGGAAGAAGTACGGGCAGCGTGGCCATGTTCATACCGCATCCACAGGGTCCATAAACATCTTCTAAATCCTTGTAAATAATAGCCTTACATACCAGCTCGCTCATCGTCCGCTCCTCTCTTGCTAAGAGTATTGGTGGCACCCTAAATAACATTTCCCATTCGCTTTTTGGATTTTTCTCATCTCCTGGCTTTATTTTTCAAATAAACCTATAATGTTGGTGCGATTTTTTAATAAATGCTAATAATGAAAACCTTTGCCCAACAAAAATTATATATGGAATTGCAGGACAATAGGCTGATTATTCTGGCTTGTAGTACTCGAAGACGCAAATTTTGTCTCTTCTGGCTGCAAAATCCGGATTTATGAGGTGTATGAAAAATGCCGATACTTCCCGTTGCCCCTGTGAGCAGACTCATCCGCGAGGCGGGGGCTAAGAGAGTGAGCGAAGGCGCGAGGGATGCGCTGGCAGAGGTTCTGGAAAGCTATGGCTTAGAGGTAGCCCGTGAAGCGGTCGGCTGGGCAAATCACGCCAAGAGAAAGACAGTCAAGTCTGAGGATATCAGAGAGGCAGTCAAAAGAGTTAAACCCCCCCTGGTCTCTGAAAGGTAGATCGATGGCATTAGATTACCGTGCTTTAGGCCTGATATGCGGTATTGAGATTCACCAGCAGCTTGACACAGCCAGTAAGCTCTTCTGCGGCTGCCCCACCAAACATCGGGAGGTGGCGGAGTCCAATTTCGAGTTCTTCCGGTATCTGCGACCCTCGCGAAGCGAGCTTGGCGAGATTGATCGTGCCGCTCTCGAAGAGGTCTTGGTTACACGAAGGTTCCATTACAAGTCCTATGACAGCACCTGTCTGGTCGAGGCGGATGAGGAGCCGCCCCGGGAGATAAATGCAGAGGCCCTCGAAATATCCCTGGTCATTGCCCGGTTGCTCAACATGAAAATCGTGGATGAGCTGGAGACTATGCGCAAGATGGTGATCGATGGCTCCAACACCTCCGGCTTCCAGCGCACCGGATATATCGGTTCGGACGGCTGGATCGAGACAGCAGAGGGCGCTGTGGGCATAAGCATCCTCAGCCTGGAGGAGGAGGCGGCGCGCATCATCGAGGACAGAGGTGACAGCGTGGTCTACTCTTTGGACCGGCTGGGCATTCCCCTGGTAGAGATCGGCACGGCACCCGATATCGTTTCTCCGGCGCACGCCCGTGAGGTCGCATCTTATCTGGGAATGATCCTGCGCTCTACCGGTCGCGTGAAAAGGGGCCTTGGTACCATCCGCCAGGATGTAAATGTCTCCATCAAAGGCGGAGCGCGCGTCGAGGTTAAGGGCGTTCAGGCCCTGAATCTGGTCGATAAGGTGGTGGAGTTTGAGGCTCTTCGCCAGGTGCGGCTGCTTGAGATAAGAGAAGAACTGAAGCGTCGCATGGCCCATGTTGATGATGCAATAAAAGATGTCACTGAGATATTCGCGAAAACCGGCTCCAAGGTGCTGGCCCGCTCCCTTAGGAGTGGCGGCGTGGTCTTGGCCTGTCGGCTGGCAGGTTTTGCCGGATTGGTGGGCCGGGAGATTCAGCCCGATCGCCGGCTGGGCTCAGAGATGTCGGACCGAGCCAAAAGAGCAGGCGTGGGCGGGATATTTCATACTGATGAGCTTCCTGCTTACGGTGTGACTGCAGAGGAGGTCGAAGCCGTGCGCGGCCTGCTTGCCGCATCCGAGGTCGATGGTGTGATCATGGTCACCGGGCCGCGGGAAAGGGCGGACAAGGCGCTACAAGCCGTGCTGGTTCGAGCCCGTGAGGCGCTGGCCTTTGTGCCTGAGGAGACGCGCCGGGCTTTGCCCAACGGCTGCTCGGAGTACATGCGTCCCCTGCCCGGTTCGGCTCGCATGTACCCGGAGACGGATGTGCCTGCTGTGGTGATCACGCAGGAGATGCTGGCCGGTCTGAAGATGCCCGAGCTTTTCGCCGATCGATCGAAACGCTATCAGAAGGATTACGATCTGTCCGCAGAGCAGGCTCGCGTTATGGCTGCTTCCCCCAACTATCCGCTCTTTGAGGAAATTATGAAGACGAATCTTTCTGGCTCCATTGCCGTCAGGGCTCTGGAGACCATTCCCATTGAGCTGGCTAGAGAGGGGGTAGAAATATCCAATCTGACGGAGCAGCATTTCAAGGACTGCTTTGCTCTGGTCAGCCAGGGTCGCGTGGCCAAAGAGGGTCTGACGGGTCTGCTGCGTGCTCTGGCCGCTCATCCGGAAATGGCGGCAGATGAGGCTGCCGCAGCTGCGGGCCTGTCTGGCGTGGATGAGGCAGAAGTGGAGAAGGCTGTGCGGGCAATTGTGGCGAGCAAGGTTGATCTGGTGCGCTCCAAGGGAGAGAGGGCCGCAGCACCACTGATGGGCCTGGTGATGAAGGAATTGAGGGGCAAAGCCGATGGCGGCATCGTGAGCGCCATATTGAAGAAGGAAATACAAAATATACTCAATGAGTGAGCCCCGAAAAACCTGATATGCTCCTCTGGGAGGAGACGCTCTTCAAGGACAGGGATCTGTTCGAGTTAGATCACCTGCCCGAGCACTTCCTGCACCGGGAAGAACAGATGAACAGCCTTAAATTCTGCATCCGTCCGGCTTTGCAAGGCGCCCGTCCCGTCAATGCCCTCTGCCTAGGTCCACCCGGCACAGGCAAGACCACAGCTCTTTTCAAGCTCTTCGAGGAGATTGAGGAGCATTCTACAAAAGTCATTCCTGTGCATGTCAACTGCCAGATGGACTCCACCAGATATTCTGTATTTTATCAGATATACAAAAAGATCTTCGATCATGCGCCTCCTTCCAGCGGCATATCCTTCAAACGCATCTTCGAGAAGGTGGCCCAGGCTGCAGCCGACCAGGATAAGGTGCTGATGGTGGCGTTAGACGATATAAATTATCTATTCCACGAAAAGGAGGTGGATCACGTCCTGTACTCCCTCTTGCGTGCTCATGAGACCTGTCCCGGTGCCCGGATGGGTGTGATCGGAGTTATGAGCGAGCTTGCCTTGCACTATGTTCTTGACCCCCGCGTGGTCTCCGTCTTCCAGCCGGAAGAAATAATCTTTCCACTCTATACTCGATCAGAGATACGCGACATATTGAGCCGCCGGGTGCAAATGGGCTTCTATCCAGGCGTCATGGCCGATGATGTCCTGGAGGCGGTTGTGGACTGCACAGAGAGGTCCGGTGACCTGCGGGTGGGAATTGACCTTCTCAAGAGGTCCGGCCTATCTGCGGAAAAGCGTGCCTCCAAGAGCGTCTCGCTTGTTGATGTGGCTGGCTCTTGCGATCGCTCCCGTCTGGTTCACCTCACCTATGCATTGAAATCCCTGAAAGATGATGAGCTGGTTGTGCTGCGCCTGGCAGCGGAGCAAAATAGCTGGCGCGCGGGCGAACTATTTGTGCGCTTTCATGAGCAGACTGATGCGGGATACACTCGTTTCCATGAGATTCTCAATAAGCTCGATTCTATCCGGCTGATAAATGCCGATTTTACAGGGGCGGGGGAGCGGGGCAGAAGTCGGGTCATCAGTGTGCGCTATGAGTCTGGGGAGATCTTAAGCCGGCTGGGTCCATAAATGAAATGCCGGGTTAATGGTTATTTGTAAAAGATATCTATATGAAAACTTTATTTTGTATCTTCTCTATATAGATCATATAGGCAAGGGCTTTAACCCGTTAATGCATTTTGCCATGGCGTATGGATCGGCCCAGGATAAAGATGCCTCGCAAATACGGGGATATGTTCGTAGAGGCTTTGCTATTCATGTCTGCCATCGCCTCCATCCTCATTATGCTTCTCATCTTCTACTTCCTCATTAATGAAAGCCTCCCTGCTTTTTCACAACTTGGCATCTTTTCTCTGTTATCTGGCTCTAAATGGCATCCCGCGGGCGAGATTTACGGATTTCTGCCTCTCATCGCGGCCTCAATGGTCATTACTCTTCTGGCTCTTTTTATCAATATCATGATCGGTTTTCCTCTGGCCATTTACCTGGCTGAGCTGGCCGGGCCTAGGAGTAAGGCCTTATTGAAGCCGGCAATTGAACTCTTGGCCGGAGTCCCTTCCATTGTATACGGCTTTTTAGGTGTGATAATTCTCGTATCTTACCTGCAGGATAGCTTTGATATGCTCACCGGCAGGTCGATTTTGGCGGGATCGATCCTTCTGGGTGTTATGTTCATTCCCTACCTCACCACCATTTGTGAGGATGCTCTGCGGGCCGTGCCCAGCGAATTCAAGGAAGGCTCGCTTGCGCTCGGGGCCAATCGCTGGCAGACTCTGAGAAATGTGACCATACCTGCTGCATCATCAGGAATTACCGCAGCCGTTCTCCTCAACATAGGAAGCATAATCGGGGAGACCATGGCCGTGCTGCTGGTGGTGGGAAACGTTGCGAGGCTGGCTTCTCCCCCTTACGATATATTTGATCAGGGCGCAACCTTCACCTCGGTCATTGCTGGGGAGATGGGCGAGGTAGCCAGAGGCTCAATGCATTATCATGTTCTTTTTGCGGTTGGATTCGTTCTTCTCATCGTGGTCTCTGTCTTGAGTTTAGTTGCGGATTATGCCCGCTCTCGCATAAGACGGAAATTTGGAGGATACTAAATGAAGATCAAGCCTGCTCTGGCGGCATCTTTTGCCATATCTGCGCTTTTATTCGTCTCTTCGCTCGCAGGTATCTTCCTTCAGCCCGACCTGGAAAAGCTGATGCCACTCTGGCAGGCCGGTCTACTCGTGAGCTTATTGCTGATTATTGCATCTTATTTGTTTTCGCGGACAGTTTCACTGAAGACGGTTCCTTTCCTGGCCCTGGACATTCTTATCTGTTCGGCCATCCTTTATCTGGTGTATTCAGGGATCCTTCATGCCGGATTTGTCATCCGCCGGCCTCTTGGAGTGGGCGCATCCTTCGATTATGCTTTTATTCTTCCTCTTCTGATCTTTTTTGCCAGCTTGCTGTGCATAAAGGATGCACTCAATATCACCTACGGATACAGTGCTCGGGGTCGGGAGGCCCTGGTATTTCTGGCAGTCAAGCTCTCTGCGGTGCTATCGCTCCTCTTGCTGGGCGGAATACTCTTCATAATAATCTACAAAGGAATTGGGGTCATCAGCTGGGATTTTTTAACCACACCCCATAGGCGCCTGGGCCAGGCGGGCGGGATCAGCACGGCCATATTAGGCTCGTTATGGATGGTTTTAGGTGCCATGATTGTCTCCTCGCCCCTGGGCATCGGTGCGGCCATCTATCTTCATGAATACTCCAAGAGCCAGAGGCTCAACCGTCTTATCACCATTGCCGTGAGCTGCTTAAACGGCGTTCCTTCCGTGGTCTTCGGCCTCTTCGGTCTGGCTTTTCTGGTAACATTTTTCGGAGTATCTCTCTTATCCGGCTCCATAATCTTGGGCCTCATAAATATCCCTACTATAATCTTGACCTGCCAGGAGTCCCTGAAGAGTGTTCCCAACTCCCTGCGGGAGGGAAGCATGGCTTTGGGGGCTACCAAGTGGCAGACGATAAGCAAGGTAGTCTTGCCCACGGCCATGCCTGGCATACTCACGGGCGTGATCATGGGGGTGGCCAAGGCCTCAGGAGAGACCGCTCCTATCATGTGGACGGCAGTGACATATACCGCCACACCCGTGCAGATGATTTACGGCGTTATCCCCAATGTATTTCAGCCGGTCAACAACCTGGATTATCATCTCTTGAACCTGATCTACTTCCTGGGGGCGTGGGATGTGGAGGCCAGGGCATGGGGCACTGCTCTTGTGCTAATTGCTTTAGTGCTGGGCACAAATATGCTGGCCATAGTGGTACGAAATCACTACAGAAAGAAGATATCCTGGTAGGCCGACCGGTTCATAGCATGACTATAGGCTCGCTTAGGGAAAAAGCCTCGGTGTTGTGCATGTCCAATTCTTTCGCCATAAATAGCTCTCAAGAGTTCTTCAGCCATCTGCGAGCGAGCTGAGTTGTGGGTGCACAGAAAGAGAACTTCTTTCTTGTCCTGGGTTTTTATGCTCATTATCATCCTGCCCTTATGCGCATAATTAATCAGCATTTTGGTGGCTCTTGTATACTGGAGCAGGATAACAGGACGCTGCTACGATACCGAATGTATGTTGCATTTTTTCTATTGTTTTTTAGATTTGATATCATGTCTATTGCAGATATATATTCTATTTTGAAAAATTTTCTAAATAAGGAAGGCGAATCAAGTTCCTGTGATATTTCTGAATAGGGAATTTGAGGTGATCTGATTGGCGATAGGAATTACCATGCTCAAGGTCTTGCCGGGAATGGAGCATAGAGTCTACCATGCTTTAAGGTGCAAAGAAGGCATTTTGTACATATGCGCTGTTTTTGGCGAGTACGATTTCATGCTAGTGTTGCAGGCAGAAGGCTTGAATGAGCTCAGAGGTCTGATCGGCGGCATCGATGATACCAAGGATGTTATCGCGACTCAGATGATACTGGTGAACAATCAAAATGAGATGCTTGCCCAGGCGTGCTGAAGAATGAATGCGGATAGTAGGTGTGTTTCATGATTGAATACGGGAATATCAAACGTAATTGGGGCTCTCCTCTGCAAGCAGATTTAAGCTACGAAATGAGATTTGTGGATGAAAGCAATCTCGATGAGATGATTGATTTACAGGAAATCGTGATCCGTCATCTTGCCGATAAGGAGATATTCCGATCGCATTCTGCCGATTACTTCCAAGAACATCTGCAGATGGATAAATCGGCAATAGGCGTCTTTTGCCAAGATGGACTAATCGCCTACAATATACTCTCTTTTCCAGGAGGGAGCAAAGACAATTTTGGCCTCGACATAAACCTTCCCAAAGACGATCTGGCAAATGTTGTCCATCTGGCAACAATCGTAGTTCATCCTGATTTTCGAGGCAACTCGCTGCAGAGCAAGATGCAAAATGCTCACCTAAAAATGATAGCAAATTCAGGGTATAATCATGTATGTTGTATGGTATCGCCCAAGAACCGGCCCAGCCTTCAGAATATCCTTTCACTGGGTCTAATCATAAAAGCCTTGAAGATCAAGTTTCAGTGGCGTTTGAGGTATATCATGCATAGAAATCTCTTAAACCCATTCTTAATTGGTCATGATGTGGTTAGGATGGATAGCAAAGATATTCCTGGTCAAATCAATCTACTTAATCGAGGATTTCATGGATTTCATCTGTCGAAGCTTTCGGACAGCTTTGAGATACACTATGCAAAGCCCACCTGAATCCGGCCTTTTTCATATAAACGAAATCAACAATCTTAGAATTTTTAATATTAATAGTGCAAGCATAATCCATCTTTTGCATCTCGAAATTGATGTGCAATCTATACTCCTATTGTCTTCATCTAATGTATTTGCAAAAAGATTATAGAGTATCCTTTAGTTAGATGTAGTGGGGCATTACAGGGCCCCACGAGCACCCCATATTTCACCGTCTGTGCGGACCTCGGCATAGATCCTGTATGGAGGATAACTGAGGTGGCGCTGGGGGTGCATTCCCTGCTGGCAGATTGCATCCGAGCTAAAGCTCTACGTCAGGATACCTGGCTTTTTATCTCTCGGACCCTGTCAGCATCCTCAATTACGGCCAGATCGAGACCCAAGCCATGTATGACATCGCTTACTTCTCCAAAACGGCATTATGCAAGTTGATCGACAGCTCCGCGATGTTTATTATGAGATCAAGCATGCGTTCCATGCTGCCGGCCACAGTCAGTCTGATCGGCATCTCTTCACCGTCCTTGCCCCAAAAGGAGCTGGTCATAATCATTGATTGCTTCTTTATCTGCCTAGTTTTGTCGATAAGCTGGTTGGCCTTCAGATTGTCCGGTTTGAGAAGCACGGATATGGAATCATCAATTAAGGCGGTGTAGACAGAGCTTAGCCTGGCGATCTCATCTGTCATATCGACGGGAAGCTCGTTATCATTCTGAGTGGAGATCTCGGCGATCTTTGAGGCATGATCTGCCATGCGCTCCAGGTTTGTGGCGGCTTGCATGTAATTAAAGGCGCTGATGGGGCATTGTGTCTCCTGCTTTATGGAACCTGATCTAAGGATATCTGTGAATCGACGCGCTATAAGCAGATTAAGACGATCCACGTCATTATCTCTTTGAATAACATCCAATGCTAGATCTTTATTCCTTTTTATTAGGGAGGATAGAACGTCTTGGATCATGGACCGGGTAATATTCTTCATTCTTTTCAGGGCGCGATCTGCCGGTAGTTCTTCCGCGCTGAGAAGGTCATGTATAACCACTTTATTTATAGTCTCTTCCAGGATTTCCGGTCCGATGAGTTTGTTTACGATAGAGTGCAGATCTCTTTTTTGCATTGCTGTCAGTTGATCTGATGATATCTCGACCGTCTTGTAACCTGCGAGATAGCAGGCTATCACATCTCGAATCAAAGGCGCTCCGCATTTGCTTCCGATATCAAGCTTCACCATCAGATCTTGATCATATTTATCACTGGATAATAATAAGTCGCCATTTTGGTTTTGGGAAATAAATAATAAAGATCCGCTGACGATCTCATTATCATTTGCCCATTTTTTGGGAAGGGAAACAATCAACGTTGACTTTCCCGTCTTCTGCACTTTTCTTGTTTCCATATTTATTTTTATAGACGATGTGATATTCCTTGCATATAAAGATGATATTGTATGAGTATAGAAAATATTATCATTACTATCATATAACTAACTATGTTTCGCTTTGTCTCCGTATCCATCTCGTTTGGGATAGCAACAGATGATTTATATATTTTTCCTATATAATATGAATACTACGCTTATCTCTATTGTATCTATATAGGTTGAATTGAGTGCCGCAATACAATGATTCATCCATAATTCAATGGGTGTGAATGCCGAGCATCTGCTCTATTTCAGAGAGTCGGGAGCTTTCCTTTCTTATGTAAAGCGCGGCAGGCAGTCCAGAGTTGGCTATTTTGTACGTAGCTGCAAGAGCGGCGCGATATACTCGTGGAAAATCTCTAAGCGAATTGCCGGCCAGTATGGCTATAAACTTGTCCAGAGGGCATATTCCGGTGGAGATATTCTTGCTTTTCAGGATCATATCTTGGCTGGATATCAGATCTAACCAAATGCTCATCTCTGCCATGAGGTCTTGCTTCGTCAGATCTCTTACTACAATGTATGATTTTCCCTGGCAGATGTTGTTGTAGAATTCTCTGAAGTTTTTTCCTCTGGAAAGAGTATACGTCCGTCCTATCCTTCCTGAATGAGTGTCTGTGGACGCGATCAGTCCTTTTCCATACCTCCTGGCTAATTCCATAATCATCTCGTTTTTTCTCCTGACGCGATGCATATTGTATTCTATTGCTGGAAAGAGCTTGATCAGATCCGGTATGACGGCTAGATTGGGTCTTTCTCCTGGCTCGAACCAGAGGGGATGGTTATAAACGAAGGGCAATTTTTCTTTTCGAAGGCAATCCAGGAAGCTGTGTAGGTCTCCTGTTGCGGCGATCTCTTCAAGTTTTTGAAACTGCTTATTGCTCAGGTCATAAACATTGATATGGATGGTATGTCCAACAGATTTCATATCCTTGATTTTTACCTCTACACCTCTGATCAGACCTTCCATCTCGGGGCTCAAGATGTCGTATGCTGCCATAGTGTCGTGGTCAGTAAACGTCACATAGTCCATTCCATTCTCTTTTGCCGTCTGATATAGTCTCTCTGGGTGCAGAGACCCGACCGAGATGACATCGGGGGAGAAAAGAGAATGCACATGGAGATCTGCGGCCTGCCAACCATGTTTTCGAAAGACTTCAGCATCCCTAACTGAGAGGATCTTTGTAGCTGCATTATTATCCTTCATCAGGGGAAATTATCTTCATATCAATCATATGTTTTGTGCATTTAAACTATATAGGTATATATTGATACTCCTTTGTATTGGTATTTTGCGAAATTGTGTCAAATATTCTATGCTCGCATGAGCAAAAGAGCTTTCTATCCTGCTTAGAAGTTGGATCGGATTTCTTGGCGCATTTTCGAATGCCAGCGGTAAATGCGTGGGCTGGGAGGGAAACCTGGTCCCAGGCAGTCACGTATCAGAGCGTGGCCATGCAGGCAAGGAAACAACCATGATATAATTGTGTGTTCATTAGCAAGGAGCAAATCCTTGTTCTTTCCACTCCGAAAAGTCCTCCATTACCTGGCGGAGGAGATCACGAATTTTTGGCACCTCATCATTTTTGAGGTCGCGAGGCATTAATGGCAAGGCAAACATCACTGCGACATCCAGTTGCATTAAGCTGCAATTATTTAGCGCCATTTTAGCATTTTTCCGAACGGTCGCAATGCATCTACCCATTATTTTTATCTCTTCTTCGCCTTCTGCTAGTGTCTTGCCATTGCAGTTCATCTCCCAGGCGTTCACCACTGAGGAGATCAAATTGGCCTTTAAGTCCTCTGCGATATTTACCATTTTCAATAGATCCAAGATCAATCCCAGTTTAAGGGATCTAATTTCGCCGATCCTGGCCACCAGCCCTTTTCTTTCTAAAATTGCCTCGTAGTATCCCAAAAGTCCAAGCAGACTCTCGCCTTTTTGAGAATCCTCACATCCGATAGCTTCAAACATCTTTTTCCTCCCGTCCCCAAAATAAGTCCAGATGAAAATGCTGAAATATTCCTTGAATTGGAGCGTGATCCCTGGATTGCAGGCGGTATAAATTCATCGCTCTTTATAAGAGATAAAGCGGTTAACACCACTGTATCTCATTTGAATTCGTCCATATATTCCTTTGCTCATTAAAATATATAGTTCTATTTTGTGGATATATTCTATATAGAATTGTATCTCACATAAAAAATGTGAAGATTATTATTGATTGATGCCAGAGATGTATTCGATGGAGGTAGAACGACACCTCTAGCATCAACGAACCGTTTTTATCATTGCAAAAATTTGGTGAGTCAAGTCTTAGTAGACTCTCGGGAACTGGGCTTGATTCGGTGCCTTGAAGCAGGTGCAGTCGAAGATACCTTTCGCAGATTTAAGTTTCGCGTCTCCAATATAGCTCGCCGGCATGGTCAGGTAGCCTCCCGAGCAGCAGGGCAGCCAGTCGTCACTTGAGGTCTTCTTGTAATAGGGCACTTCAAGTGTCATGTTCTTCTCGATATGAGAGGTTCCCCAGTAGTCCTCATCGATCTCAATGGATGGGTTCTTCCAGGCACTGCTGAGGATGCCAGATCCCAATCCTTCTAATGAGGTGAAGTCTGATAAGGGTGTCTTCCCGTCGTTGGCGAGTTTTCCTGCATAGTCTGTATTGGCTTGCAGGACGCCGATATGGGCTTTGCCGTCCGTCACATCTTCATTGATCTTCATCTCGGTAAAGCCCACGCCTTCCCAAACTGGATCATAGGTATAGTTGAATTTCTCTTTGCCAACGATTTCCAATTCCTTATCAAGGGCATGAGCATACTCGACTTCGTGATGCATGCTTGTGCCGGCACGATAATTCTTTACCCAGGTCTTCTCTTTCAGCAAGGAATTGTAGTCCAGCAGGTTTGAAGCATAGTAGCCGTTTCCGACTGTGATCCTCATGGGTGCATATACCATGGAGACATCTTCCTTGAATTGGATGCAGTTCTGAGTGAAATCGTTGAAATCAGTGTATAGCGGATGATTCTGCTTATTCAATTGTTGATAGGTCAGAGTGGACTCGCTGTTTAAGGAGCCGCTGCCATGAGCATAATTCTTAATTGCGACATTTCCAGACTTAGCATACAGGTAGGTCATGGAGTAACCATTACTCTGCACACTCTGCTCCATGTTGAATGTGATATTTTTCTCTTCGTACGATCCCGGGCCAATTAAAGAGCCTGTGGTCACTGCCATTGAACCTCCAATGAGGGCAATTAGTATGAGTGCAAATGATGCTGCTAACACGGATTTCTTTAGACCAATCCGCTCACAATAAGCAGATAGTTTTTCGCCGATCCCTTTTATCATCCTACATCACCTTAATCCTTAACTGATCCCTGCCGCTGGGTTTTCTGAGATAAATAGGCTGTCTTTATAGAAAACGTAGGATATATTCCGCCACATTCAATCGATATTGTATGCAATGGCATTTCGAATATGATAATATCTTACCTGAATAGAGATCTATTTTCCAGGTATTTTTACTATGACCGTTTGATTGGGTCGTATTACTATATTCTTTATTTTGACAAAACTTACATATCTTGCTAAGCCCCGATCGCTGCGGTGAGAATATGAGAAGACTTGCGACTATATTGATTATCGCCCTATTTGTTGGGTCGTTTGCTACAGCGTTCGCAGCAGAGAAGGTGACCGTCACCGGATCGACGACGGTATTGCCTCTTGCGGAGCTAGAAGCTGAATCATTTAATGGTCAACAGGCCGATTGTCAGATAACGGTTACTGGCGGCGGCACCGGTGCGGGCATAACTGCAGCTGGTGAAGGCCGATCAGATATCGCCATGGCTTCCAGAGAGATCAAAGACTCTGAGAGGAGCAAATATAGCAAAAATAATTTCCAGCAATTCTTCATCGGCTATGATGGTATCTGTATCATTGTAAGCAAACCCATCTATGATGCCGGTGTCAAGGCCATAACCAAGGACCAGCTCAAGAACATCTATGCAGGAAAGATCACAAATTGGAAGGAATTGAAGGGGCCTGATGCGGAGATCTATGCGATTGCCAGAGAGGATGGCTCCGGAACCAGGGACACTTTCAATGAGTTGATTATGGGTTCTACGACCGCCGAGACGCCGGGGGTAAAGACTGTCGGCCAGGGTAGTGCTGAAGTTAAGACAGCAGTAACTGGCAGCGATAAGGCAATCGGCTATGTCGGCTTTAGCTATGCAGAGAGTGAAGATGTAGGTGTATTGACATATGAGGGCGTTAATCCAAATGTATCTAACATAAAGAGCGGCTCTTATCCCCTGGCCCGTCACCTTTACTTCTACACCTGGGGACAGACTACACCCAGTGCCCAAAAGTTCATTGATTTCGTGCTCAGTTCCGCTGGACAGAAAATTGCGGATGAAAATGGATTCATACCGATCTGAGTGATTCTCAGGTCGTTCTTTTCTCTTTTCTTTGGGCGAGTTGTCCTTTAAGTATATATTCTATATAATGAAGTAGACAGTAATGTAGATACTGGCTGATATATATTTTATATTGGTTAACTTTACATATCATTCTCGCTTCCCTGTCTCTGGTGAAATCTCAGTGAGAAAGCTATTTAATGCTCTAATAATCGCCTTGATCGTGGGCGCAATTTGCACCTCAATGGTCATGGCCAAGGAGACGGTTCGCGTCTCTGGATCGACGACGGTACTTCCTCTGGCAGAAGCCGGAGCTGAGGCCTTCAATGGTGAACAGTCTGATTACCAGGCCCTTGTAACCGGGGGCGGCACCGGAGTGGGCATCAAGAATATTGCCGAGGGCAACTCCGATATCGGAATGGCTTCGCGCGAGGTTACTGCCGATGAGAAGAGCAATTTCGGCGACAAGTTCAAAGAAAACATGGTGGGCTATGACGGCATAGTCATTGCTGTGAGCAAGCAGATCTATGATGCCGGCGTTACTGCCCTCACCAAGGATCAGGTCAAGAAGATCTACTTGGGGGAGACCACCAACTGGAAGGATCTGGGCGGCCCGGATTCGGAAATACTGGTCGTTGCCAGGGAGCAGGGCTCCGGCACCAGAGATACCTTCAATGAAGATATCATGAATGACAAGAAAGCCGAGACACCCGGAGTGAACACTGTCGCGGGCAGCAATGCCGAGATCAGGACGGCCCTTACAGGCAGTGATAAAGCTATCGGATATCTGGGATTTTCCTATGCAGAGGATGGAGCAGTCGGTGCCATAACTCTGGACGGAGTCAAGCCAACGGCTCAGACCATCAAGGACGGGAGCTACGAGCTTGCTCGCAAATTGTACTTCTATACATTTGGCGATGCCACGCCTGGGGCCCAGGCCTTTATAGATTTCATGGTGGGGCCAAAAGGTCAAAAGGTAGCGGTGGAGTACGGCTTCGTACCGCTTTAGAACCCACCCCTTCATTATTTTTTATTCCTCACTTAATAAAAATATCCAATTTTTTACTATTATAACTATCTACATTACATTTCTATCTCATCTTTCAATTTGCTATGTCAAATGTATATTCTATATAGGTAAAATGTAAATAGTGTGGCGGCAGAGATAATGTTGAGGACAGATGATGACATCACTCGCTGCATTGGCCAAAAATCCCTCTGGTGGATCGATCACTCAGGAGACGATTGCTTTGAATAAATCTGCATCAGATAAGCGGGTCTTGAGAGTTCTCCTGGTGGAGGACAATCATTTGGATCAGAAAATTGCATCAACGATGCTCAGAATGCTTGGACATGATGTAGATACTGTTGAAAATGGTGTAGAGGCGGTACTGGCAGCCGGACGTGTAGCTTATGATCTGTTGATAATAGATGTTCAGATGCCTGAAATGGACGGCATCCAAGCCGTAAGGTGTATTCGAAGCTTTTTTGGTAGCGCTCCTAAGGTAATATTTGCAACCGGATCTACTCCGAGTATCTATCGCGACCTGTGTTTAGGTGCAGGTGGAAATGAATTTATCTGCAAGCCATTGATGATCAATGAACTGAATGCAGCAATCGAGCGAGCAATGTGGTAGCAATCGTTGTGGCTATTATCATCGCATGATTTCATTGATTAAGGACGGCTTTATGCGAGCAATTATGGAGAACTAGACACCGTATGTTCTCTTCAATCCCGGCTTATTGTTAATCGATCCATACCACTATATTCTCAGAATACTCTATTTGCAAAATGGATATATCTCAATAGCATTATGTTGTCTGTTGGGCAGCATTGAGGCCCCTCGAACGTTGGTCTCTTTGGTTGCAGAAATTTTGGATCTCCTATAAGCAAAACCACTTGGCCATCACTCAAGCTGCCCCAAATAATTTTGTGCTGGCAGTCTGCCTATACACTCCAAAGCCCAGATCCATTGGGCAAAAAATGCTCAGGCTCTGCCAGCTTCCCTATTGAACGAGAGTCTAGGGGATTTGAGAATGTTTTTCGCAAAGATTAGCCCAAGGTCTTTAAGAGGCATTCGAAGCAGATTTCGTTGCCCTTGAAATTGGCCCGAGTGCTGCAAAGTATTGTTGCGGACAATAGTTCTTTGAAGCTAAATTTAGTTAGAATTTATTTCGGCATCTACTTCAATTGGTGGGGTGGAATTAAAAGCAGGCCTAACTCGTATTAAGGTCGAATTACAAGTGAGGCTAGAAGCAAAATGCTACCTGCGAATCCGATCAGTACCAACAAAGTTTCTCGATCGATTTTTATATATTTGTTAACCATATTAAATCACTCAATATTGGTTATCCTGGTTAGGATTATAATTTTATCTAAAATAGAATCTATATTGCATTTTCTAGTAACTTCGCCTATTGTCTTTGGTATCAATAATTTATCTATATAGATGTATTTCTCTAATAAATTGTTTTATCTAATCTATATTCTATTTCGATTAAACCTTTATACGCTGCTGATAACCCTTTCGCAGAGGTAATGAAATGAAAACAAAGTCATTTTCGGCGGGGCTTCTTTTGTCCCTTGCCATAATCGCTTGCTCGCTTCCTTTCGGGATAGCAGATGATGCAGCTGGGGCGAATGCATCGGCAAAGGATGTAATTCTATTGATCGGGGACGGCATGGGATTTCCTCAATTGACTTTGGCCAGGATTGAAAAAGCCGGCGAAAATCTCTCGGACTATGCCTCGACAGAGCTTTTCATGGACGGCATGGAGCAAACAGGCTATGTCAGCACCTTTAGCGCCAATTCCTTTGTAACCGACTCGGCCCCAGCGGCAACTGCCATGGCTACCGGCCACAAGACCAATAATGGTGTTATCGGCCAGGATGCCACGGCCATCCCGAAAAAGATGGATGGGAAGAACCTGACTACTATTTTGGAGATGGCAGAGAAAGCAAACCTTTCCACCGGCCTCATCACTACCACCAGGATCACTCATGCTACACCGGCTGCCTTCTATGCTCACGTGGATAATAGGGACAATGAGAGCGAGATCGCAGATCAGCTTGCTAAGAGCAATGTGGAGGTAATCCTGGGGGGCGGACTGCAATACTTTGTAGGCAAGAACGATACAGATCCTACCGGCAAAGAGAGTAAGAGGAACGATGATCGTAATCTACTTGCAAATTTTGCATCGAATGGTTACGCATTTGTTTATAATGGGACTGCTTTCCAGAATATAGATGCCAAAAAGACGGAAAAGCTTCTTGGCCTCTTTGAGAGTTCTCACTTGCAATATGAGCTGGAGAGGCAATCTTCTCCTGAGAAGGAACCAAGCTTAGCCGAGATGACAAAGAAGGCTATGGCTATTCTCTCCCAAAACCCCGAGGGTTTCTTCCTCATGGTAGAGGGCGGAAGGATAGACCATGCCGGGCATGAGCGAAATCTGAGCAAGATGGTCGCAGACACTCTTGCCTTTGATGAGGCCGTCAAAACTGCTCTGGATTTTGCCTCCAAGAACAATGATACTTTGGTCATAGTAACCGCTGACCATGAATGCGGTGGCCTGGTATTGCAGCCGGAGAATCTAGTAGAGTATGAGGGTGGAGTTATTGATCCCATCTTCGCTTCAGGAACTGCCAGGACCCCTGGACCAAGGTACGATTTTATTACGGAGATGGATGAGGCCACTCATACAGCGGTTGACGTTCCTGTCATGGCCTCGGGGAGTGGTGCCGAAAAGGTGAGCCATGGCAAGCTGGATAACACTCAGATATTCGAGATAATGAAGGAGGCCTTGGGCCTCTGACCATTTTTTCTGTTTGAGAATCAAATATGGGGGAATTGCATGATCCTAGATAGGAGATGGATTGTTTATAACACTACTGAAGATGATTTCATCGAGCTTGAAAGGTGTACCGAGCGGCTGAGAGACTTCGGCTTAACTCCTGAGGTGAATGCATGGTCTTAGCTATCTCATTAATCAAGGCTGTTCCTGATCAAGAGAAGGTGGTTTATCGCGCTCTTAGAGGGATGGAGGGCATAAAGAATCTCTACCACATCTTCGGAAACCATGATTTCTTCTTGATTCTCGAAGCTGAAAGCATGAGTAGTCTTAACAAATTATTGAATAAAATTGCAGAAATCAACTCAGTTGGCGCTATTAAATCCATGTTGGTGAGGCCGACCGGCGGGCTATGCATGAATATATGCGAGCTAAAAAATCCTGCCTGCACTGCAGTCTGAGTGCAGGTGGATTTGGTACCAATTATTTTGACATTATCCCTCGTACTGGTACTCATCCAGTCTGTCCGTTGTTATGGTCATCAGGAAGTAGGCCAGGCAATCTCTCCGGAAGGCGCTCTCCTGGGGAAGGCTGATCTCTGTGATGCGACAGATGTGCTCTGCTTCCTCTATTTCTCCCATCATCCGGCGCAGCCACACAAAGAGCAATATCTGCAGTTCTTCAATCCTCTCCTCCTGCATGGTGAGGCTTTCTATGTCTTTTTGAACCTTCGGATCGCATCTATTTTCCTGTAGCATTTTTACGAATTTTGCCGTCCCCAGGCAGTCAGAGTAGAAGCATAATATTTCCTCAGACTCCGTATCTGCATTGAGCATAGGAAATGTCCGGCATATGCGGGGCCTATGGCTGTAGATCGTACACCTTTTTGCCTGCACGTCAAGAAGGCAGCAGCTTCTATCCGGTCCGATGCTCTTCAGGATCCTGCAGCCAGGATTTTTTCCTGGGTCAGGATCCGTAAACCTGGCTCTCGCTTTGGATGGGCTAATGCCCTGCGCGCATGCCATCACTTGCACATCTGCCTCATCAACCAGGGCGTAGCCTTCCCCTCGGCAGCATTCTCCGCAATTTTCGCAGCGGAAAAGAACCTGGGCGGCAATCTGGGGGAAGAGGGTCTTCGGAATTTCAGTGTAAAACCACTGCAGAAACGATTCTTTCTCTATCATCATGCTCCTGCCAATGCCTTGTATAAGTTCCAGATACCGGTAGCCACAAAGCTCACGGCCACTGCCCCCAAAATCAGCCCCATGATCCTGGTCATGACCATAATTCCAGTAATTCCCAGGGCTCGATCGATGTACTGCGAGAATTTTAGGATGAAGAATGTGGCCAGGAATGTCAGACCGATGGCCAGCAGCACCAGGCCTTTTTTCGTCAGGCTGTCTGCTGCGCCCATTAAAACCACCACAGTGGTTATGGCCCCGGGACCTGTGAGAATCGGAATGGCTAATGGAAATATGGAGACGTCCTCTCGCGAGTTCGCATCCTGGAGTTCCTCCTCAGTGACCTTGTTTTGCTGGCGTACGCCTCGCAGCATATCAATGGCCACCAGGAAGAGCAGTATGCCTCCGGCCACGCGCAGGCTGTCTACGGTGATGCCGAATATGCGCAAGACGGCATCTCCTGCCAGGGAGAAGAGAATGGCAATGGCGAGGGCAACTAAAGTGGCGCGTCTGTAGATATGGCTCCTTTCTTCTGAGTTCAGGTTGGTGGTGAGGGTGACATAGACCAGTGTGGCCTCGATGGGGTTGACTATGACGAATATCGTGGTGAAGGCATATACAAAGTAGAGCAGCGGGTCGTCCATTTAATTTCCTTTTTAGCCTTGGAAATGGTTGTGTCATTCATCTTTAAAAAATCTCCCTGAGTATTGCGTAGGGTGGGACTGCAAGGAATGGCATTTTATACTGCCGAATAAATAGATGGTCTGTATGAAGGGCATGCCGAAAAAGCCGATAAGTCTCCTAGTCGTAATT
The DNA here is from genome assembly GCA_049299735.1 of Methanothrix sp. Lineage (GTDB taxonomy): Archaea > Halobacteriota > Methanosarcinia > Methanotrichales > Methanotrichaceae > Methanothrix. The sequence goes on from JBAQXX010000112.1 coordinate 25,592, forward strand.
TTTGCGTTCATCCTGTTGACTGATTGCGCGAATGCGGTCGTCTTTGTCAAGCCGGGCGAGCGGATCCAGTCTGCCATAGATGCTGCCAATCCGGGTGAGACAATTGAGGTTTCCAGCGGCGTCTATCTGGAGAGTCTGGTCGTCGACAGATCGCTTACCCTCAAAGGCATAAGCTCGGGGAAGGAACTGCCTCGCGTGGAATCGGAAAACGGCCCGGCCATAACCGTCAAGGCAAACGGTGTTATTTTGGAAGGCTTATGGGCCAAGAGCGCAAGCGGCTGGACGGAAGATGCCGGCATATTGGTGCTCTCCAATGATAATCTCCTCAGAAACAATATGGCCAGCGGCAGCGGTAATGTCGGGATTCTACTTCAGATGTGCAGCAATAACACCGTCTCCGGCAATGTTGTTCAGGGAAACGGCAACGAGGGACTTTTGCTGGAGAACAGCAGTCGAAATTTGCTGGAAAATAATGAGGTAAGCGACAACCGGTATGGCTGCAAGCTGGTAGGCAGCTCGGAAAACAGGATTCTAGGAAATACCTTTTCTGAGAACCGATTTGATGCCATCAATTTGCAGGAAAGCCACGCCAATATTATCGATGGAAATTATGCAGCAGGAAGCGACAGTGCGCTGGTTGTGGATAGCAGCCGCGACAACATCGTGAGCAAGAACGATTTTGTAGGAAACGAAAAAGGCATCTATCTTTCATACCTTGGAACGGGCAAAGATGTGCAGTCCAAGGGAAAGGGAGTGGTCGTATCCTATAACAGCATGCCCTCTTCGGAGGCCGTCTCCACCAATAATACCATGTATCTCAACAATCTCGCCAATAAGGAAAATGCCCGCGATGATAGCCTCAATAATTGGGATAACGGTAAAGTCGGCAACAACTACAGCGATTTCAATGATCCGGCCGAAGGCTGCAAAGGCATAAAGATCTGTGACGCTGAGATGTCGGTCTCCGGGGGGCCCAGCGTGGACCGTTATCCTCAGGCATCACCGACTCGCATCCCAGGTCGATCCACTGGCCTGGGTGGGGCGGAGTTGCAGCTTTCCGGCAAGAGCTATCTTCCCGGCGCAAGGATGGATTTGAACTTCACAGCGCCGTCTGGCCAGGAGGTTTGGGTGGGGCAGGCCGCAGCCACGGGCGAAATGGATCAGCAAGAAGATCTCTATTTAGGGCAGAATACCTCTGGGGATGCCTGGCTCACTGCACCGCAAGAGGAGGGCACCTATCAGTTGCTCATGCACGACCGGAACGGCACGAAAGTCCTGTCTCTGCCCTTCAATGTGACGATGCCCGCCCTTTCAGCAACTCCTGCGTCGGTTTACACTTGTGAGAAGATCATAGTCGCTTTCCGGGGGGCTTTCGGCCGGAAGGATGACTGGATCGGCATGTACCTGGAGGGCTCCTCGGATGCCGCCAGCCGGCAGACGCTAGGCAGCCGGGATCGGGGAAATGCCACATTTTCCACACCCGATTCGGGCAGCTACATATTCAAGATGTTTGCAGGCGGGGCAAATCTCTCTCTGGCATCTAGCAATGTGGTCGAGGTGAAGAAGAATGCCGGTCACAAGGTTATCGCAGAGCCCTCGCAGGTAGCTCCGGGCGGAATGGTTACCATCACCTTTTGGGGTGCAGCTCCAGCCAGCGTGATCGGCATGTATGGCATGACCCGGCCGGACAGGTTCGACCTGGGAAAGGTATCTACAGGAGGGCGAAGCTGCGGCACCATGGTCCGGCGGCTTCCCACGGCGCGAGGCCAGTACGACTTCCGCTTATTCCAGGATGACATCAACCGGCCGCTTCTGGCCCAGAGCAATGTGGTGACTGTGTCTTAACCGCTGGATTTCTGGCGTTATCGTTGCAGGGATTATGGCTTTAAGGCAAGAGCATGAATGAGGTGCTATGGATCTTGAGACCAAGGCGCTTCTCCTTTCCGTGGGGACGGTGCAGTTGGCAAACCTTCGTGCGGGCGGGAGGGCCTCCACGGCAGGTCCTGGTGCGGGCGGCCAGTCCGTCTTTTTCCAGTCCGCCCCGCACATAGCTCGGCTCTCTGTGGCGGAAAGTTCGCCCTTGCGCCTGGAGAGCTGTGCAGAGGGCGTGGCTATTCTAAAGGACGGCCGGGAGATCGCTCGCGGCCGGCTGGTAGAGCCGCTCTTGCACTGCCCGGAGCAGGCCTACATCACCGTCTCGGAGCGCTGCATCTTTGACTGCAAGTTTTGCGCCGTGCCTAAATTGAGCGGCGGAATCAAGTCCGGGCAGACGGTCTTACATATGGTAGAGGAGGCGGCCCTGACTGCCGATTTGCGCGCCATCTCCCTGACCAGCGGAGTGGAAGTCTCGCCCCAGGCGGAAGCCGTGCGAGTGGCCGGCATCGTCAGGGATCTATTGCGTTTTCGTGTGCCCATCGGCGTCTCTATCAGCCCTTTTCCCGGTGTAAATCAAATTCTCAAGGATGCCGGCGCAAAGGAGGTCAAGTACAACCTGGAGTGCGTGGACCCGCAACTCTTTTTGCAGGTCTGCCCTGGGATATCCTACCAGGAGATCATGGATGCTCTGCAGGAAGCGGTGGCCGTTTTTGGCAAGAACCATGTCTTTACTAATATCATTGTGGGCCTGGGCGAGTCGGATGAGCTTTTGCGCCGCAGCATCGACGAGCTGACGGAGATGGGCGTCATCCCTGTCTTGCGGGCCGTCTTTCCTCATCCTCTGCGGGCTGGGGGGACGTGGATGGAGCGGCCTTCGGCAGAGCGTCTGCTTGGCCTGGCGCGCCATCTGAAAAAGGCGCTGGAGAAAAACGGCCTGGACGGAGCTGCTGCTCTTACGGGCTGCTATCTCTGCACGGGCTGCGATCTGACGCCGGGTCGTGATCTTTAGGTTTGTGGCGCTCAGAACTCAATATCCTCATCATGGAATCAGACAGGCCAGATCATCATTGCGCCTTGGGGATCTTTGCTGGCGGTGGTAAAAAATGTAGCTGCTTTCGCCACACCATCCCTGTTTTAGGATGATGCGGAAAGGCAAGATAATGTTTGACTGAAGGAGCAAACCCGAAAGTGATTAATGCCTACCTAACATACTTCTCATCACTCCTATGAAAATAGCCCTATTGCAGCTCAATCCTACTATTGGAGACCTCCGGGGCAACAGCGACCTCATCGCCAGCGCAGCCCGCCGCGCGAAAGGTGCCGATCTGGCCGTCACCTCCGAGCTGGCACTTCTCGGCTATCCGCCCCGCGACCTGCTCCTCAATGCCGACTTTGTTGAGCGCAGCTGGTCTGCCCTGCGCGACCTGGCCCATGAGCTGGCCGATCTGCCGCCTCTGCTGGTGGGCCTGGCCGAGCCCAATCTTGGTGAGGCTGGCCGTCCCCTCTTCAACTCTGCCGCGTTGCTTCGAAAGGGCCGGGTGGAGTGGACCTTTAAAAAGACGCTGCTTCCCACTTACGATGTCTTTGACGAGGACCGTTACTTTGAGCCGGCGGCAGAGCCGCAGATCCTGGAGCTTCAGGATACAATCCTTGGCATCTCCATCTGCGAGGATATCTGGAACGATCGCGACCAATGGCGGCATCGTCGCTACCACACAGATCCCGTGCAGGAACTGGTGGCGGCGGGAGCACAGGCTATTATCAACCTCTCAGCTTCGCCGTTTACCGTCGGCAAGCAAAAGCATCGCGAGGCTATGCTGGCCGGCCTGGCAAAAAAGCACTGCGTCCCTTTTTTCTACGTCAATCAGGTGGGCGGCAACGACGACCTGGTCTTCGATGGCCGAAGCTGCGTCTTCGATGGCGGTGGTTGCCTGGTGGCCCGGGCGCAGGGCTTTGAGGAGGACCTGATAACGGCGGACATATCCATGCCCTCCGGAATCGTCGCCAGCGATAATTTCACACCCGAATCCGAGATCTGGCGGGCTCTTGTTTTGGGCACGCGCGACTATGTGCACAAGTGCGGCTTTTCCGGGGTTTTACTGGGCCTTTCCGGGGGCATAGATTCCAGCCTGGTGGCAGCCATAGCTGCCCAGGCCCTGGGTCCAGGCAATGTCCTGGGCGTGCTCATGCCGTCTCCCTACACCAGCCCGGCGAGTGTGCGGGATGCGAACGCTCTCGCGCAAAACCTGGGGATAAAGACGATTACTATGAGCATCACCGATATCATGAAGGCCTACGACCTGGAGCTGGCAAAGCCCTTCCAAGGCCAGCAAAAGGACGTGACTGAGGAGAACATCCAGGCCCGCATCCGTGGCAACCTTCTCATGGCTCTCTCCAATAAGTTTCGCATGGTGCTTCTCACCACGGGAAACAAGTCTGAGCTGGCTGTAGGCTACTGCACCATCTACGGAGACATGTCCGGGGGCCTGGCCGTCATCTCCGATGTTCCCAAGACGATTGTTTACTGCCTGGCCGAATGGCTGAACGCCCGGGGCAGTGAGGTCATCCCAACTGCAGTCCTGCACAAAGCGCCCACGGCGGAGCTTCGTTTCGGCCAGACCGACCAGGACAGCTTGCCTCCCTATGAGGTGCTGGATGATATTCTGGCGAGGTATATACAGCTGCACCAGTCAAAAGAGGACCTGCTCGCCGAAGGGTTTGAAAAAGTAATGGTGGAAAGAGTGCTTAGCCTTGTGAAGAGCGCCGAATTCAAGAGGCGGCAGGCTGCGCCTGGATTGAAGGTGACTGATCGGGCCTTTGGCAGCGGCTGGAGGATGCCGGTGGCCAGCCGGGCCTGGTGACAGGGGTGGCGTCGCGGCAGATAATTTTGAGTGTTGTTTAAATAGATTCAGGCCAAAGACGATCATTGTTATGAAGGGCGACAGCGAGTGGGGCGAGGTAGCACACTGGAAAACGGCGGTTTTATTGGTTTTTGTAGCCGCACTTCTCGTTATGTCTGCTCATGCCCAGGAATCCGACTCTTCATTTGGGCAGAGCCTGATTCTCAATGTCTACCTGGATAACGCCGGCAAAGCTCTCGTCACTGGCTATGCCGATGATGTTAACGGTCTCGTCTTCCTCAATAACTCTCAGTTCCGGTTCGAGAACGATTCACATCAACTCTATGCTCTCACCGACGGTCTGACGGCAAAGGTGGGAGATCTCTGGACCTTGAGCTTTGATTCCCAAGGCAGTTTTGATGATTATCGCGTTACCTTCTACCTTCCCAGCGAGACGAGCCTGGGGGAGATCAACGCCTCGCAGGGTCTGGGATATCTGCTCTCTGCGTCCAATGAGTCCCTGGTGGCGGATGTGCAGGGATATGAGGTTTCTGACCCTCGTATCTCTATTCAGTATCAGCAGCTCCTGGTGGCCAACGGCAGCAGCCTGCCCTCTCTGCCACCGGGCTATCCTGGTGATGGCGCGGCTCTAATCATGCTCCTCATTGCCATCGCTCTACTGGTGGCTGGCTTTGGTTTCGCCGTCTTCTTGCAGAGAAAGAGGCGCAGTTCAATGGCGAGCTCAATTGAGGACGGTCTGGCAGTCCAAGGAGCAGGAGCAACTGCGGTTGAGTTGGCAAAAGAGACCGCGATGGCTCACATTCCGGATATGGCGGAGCCGTTGAACCAGTCTTCCGCCACTGAAAAAGCCCAGTCATCTTTAGAGCCTGCTTCCCGTCTTCCATCTTCTCCTGAAGATGATGGTGTATTTCTGTTCGAGGTATCGCAAACATCCCTCGCGAATGATCCTGGCCGCGAACAGTCCTCTTCCCGGGCAGCGGAGCCGGAAGAGGTCCAGGCACAGGGCTCTCTTCCTGCCGAATCTGCAAAAATCCAGGATATGCCGGATGAGGCGATATCGCCTGTGGAGCAGTCCACGAAAAGCGACATCGTGGTAAGCTCTGAGATGGAAGCGGTCATGCAAACCCTCACCGCCAGAGAGCGAGCCGTAATGAGCACATTAATCGATCATGGGGGACGAATGACCCAGGCTGATATCCGATATGAGACAGGAACGCCTAAATCGTCCTTAACCGGAATTTTGATATCTCTGGAGCGCAGAAAACTCGTAAGCAAGAAGGAATGGGGTCGAACCAATATAATTGAACTTTCAGATTGGTTCTTATCTAAGAAGGAACATTTATGAGCCATTTTAATCCAGCCGGCCGAGGATCATCTTCATTTTTAGACCGTTCGTTCGGCTCTTACTTTTTGTATCGTTCCGGAGCATGTTTATCCTGCGAAACATTCGAGGTTTGATAACAGATGAAATTTACGGAAATATCGGGAAAGATCGCTCTGATCGCTCTGGCAGCAGCCTGCCTTTTGGCTGCGCCTGCCCTGTCAATGCCAATGGATAACTGCCCTGGTCGGCTGGGGCATGAGGGAATGTCGCCCCTGATGAATAACATGACTGCGGAAGAGATGGGCAATATGACTCTAGGCGAGCTGAAGGAGATGCAGCGACTGGCCTGGAACAACACCACCACTTGCCCGGCGAAAGAGCCAGGACAAAACTGCGGCCTGGTAAGAAATGTCAATGAGTCACTCGGCATGAAAGGAATGGGCATGGGTGACAATCAGATGAGATGCGGCCCGATGGATGAGCGCAAGGGTGCATTCTCCGGCAAAGATGACAACCGCGGCAGGTGCGATAAAGCCCACCAGGGCATCGCAGGTGTTTCACCAATTCTGTTGCTTGTGGATGATCTGACTGTAGATGATTTAGGCAACATGACCGTCAATCAGATCAAGGCTCTCTCCGAGAAGAAGATGGAGGAGCTGGAAAATATGACCCTTGCCCAGATCACGCAGCTTCAGGACAAGAAGGTGCAGGAGAGAGAGAACTTAACCCTGAACCAACTCAAGGAAGATGATAGGAATATGCGGCAAATAGCTGAGATTTTGGAGGGCCTGGGCTGCGGACGCCATATCAGGGCTTGATTTGATCAGGCTTTGATGGCGTTTGGGCTTTTTGCAATGGTGCGTTCCCTCCCAGCCAAAGAAAAAAGGCAGCCGGCATTAGATCTGCCGGCTCGTCTTCCATGTATTTGCGCTACTGTATTGGAATCGGGAAGATTTACCCTTGGTAATAATCTTATAACCAATGAATTGCAATTTCAGGGAAAGCGGTTGGGCAGTTTGGCAGGCGAATCTTGATGATTGATATTTGCAGAAGATTTTTATGTATAGGGCTGGCTAGTTTGCTCTTTATTGGTCTGTCCGGCATGTCTTTAGCCGAGCCCAATGCGAACCAGAATATGGAGGAGTCTCGCGTGGGAATGGGGCCCATGGATGCTGAGACGATGCATCCTCAAGATGCGAGCTTTCCCGTGGGCATTCCTGTGGAGGTCTCCGGGTCCAATGCGAACCGGAAGATGGATGAGTCCCGTGTGGGAATGGGGCCTCAGGGTGCGGAGATGATGCCTCCTCAAAATGCGGGCTTTCCCATGGGCGTTCCCGTGGATGTCTTGTATAGTGGTCATGGTTTTGCGCTGAGGGACAATGAGTCTCATCTCCTCCGGCTGAAGGTTGAGGCCATCATGCCTTTGGAGCCCAGCCAGATCAGAGGTCTCCTGGCTTCCAACAAGAGCCTGGAGGAGATCAGGGATGACATCCGGGCAAAAGAGGGTAAGAAGACCGATCGCGGTAGCATAATTCTGGATCGCAGCATCTATCCTCTCATCAACATAGTCTTATCTGCCTCCGGCAATAATTCGACTGCCCTGAAGGCCGATCTGGCGGATTCGGGCCCGCTATCATCCGCCAATGATACGGCGATCTTGGGCAGTATCTCCATGATCATATCTCCCGCCGACCATGGCATGACCGGTAAGGGCGAGCTTCGTATCGAGCAGGGGTCTCTTGCGGCCTTGTACTCTCTTCAAATCGAGATGGAGCCAACTCGGCATGGCCAAGATGATATGATGAGGAGATGATTCAATCGCCTTTCTTCGTCTTGGTCTTTCGGAGACCTTAATGGCTTTCGTGGGTCGTGCGAGCGTTGCTATAGCATTGCTTCTCCTCTTTTTGCCAGCGGTCTTGGGCCAGGGCGGGCAGCTTTTCCTTAATGTCTATGTGGACGGCACCCCTGGGAAAGCGTTGGTCGTGGGTAATGTGGACGACATATCCGGCCTTGCCTTTCTGAACACCTCTGATAAAATCTACGAGGATAACGGTCAGCTTTACGCAGTTTGCGATTCTCTGGTCGAGAAAGACGGCGATGGCTGGGGTCTGTCTTTCCCCTCCATCGGCTATTACGATGAGTATCATGCCGTTTTCTTCGTCTCGGGAGGCTTTGCCTTTCAAGAGATCAACTGCACAGAGGGACTGGAGATTCTTTCCTCCGCCCATAACGACTCAATTGTTCTGGATGTACAGGGATATGGGCTGACCGACCCCGTGGTATCTTTTAGCTACGCAGCTATGTGAATTTATGGGAATCAGTGCAAGGGGCGAGATTGATTCGGTCTGCAATCAAATGAGGTTGGCAATATGAATGTGGCAAAAAATGCCTCATGTCCGGTACAGCCGGCGAATCTGAACTCGCCCTTTTTCTCTCCCTATAGTCGCACCACCGATGAAAACCATCATTGCAGCGCAAAAGGCTGCTGTCAGGTTTCCTAAAAGACTCCCTGCTTAAGTTTCATATTCGAGAGAAGAGCGATCCGAGGTGGAAATACTCCCAGCCCAATTTTGTTGGAACTTAATTTTTTAAAATGAATGCCCCGCAGCTTGCAGCGCGGGTGCAGCGCCGCGTTTTCACTAGAGAGATGGGATGCTTCTATCCATCTCATCATCGCTCTAGGTAGGCGTTACGCTCAAGCCCCGGCTCAGCTCCTTGAGCTTCTCTATGCTCTCCTGTGTCTTGGCCGACTCTTTTCGCTTCTCCTCCTCAAAGTGCTTTATGATCTCGTCTAAGGATATAGTAAGCCTGTAAACCTTCATGGGCCGGCCCTTTCCGTCCTTCTTGATCTCTCTTTCTTCCACCCAGTTGTTGCTGCGCAGCGTGCGCATAGCAATGCTCACCTCAGGTTGACGCAGGTTCGAGCCGATCTCGATCTCCCTGGAGGTGGCCTCCTCCACATTGGCTAGGTAGGTGATCATACTGGCCACATTTCTGGGAATGCTGAGTTCTCGCAGGACTTCTACGAACTCCCTGTCTGCATCATCCAGAACTTTTACAGAGAATTGTCTCATAATAACCTCATTTCATTTTTAAATGTAAGAAATACTCTATGATATAAATAGTTTATTTCTAGACTACACATTGTTTTAGACCTAAGATTATACTACAAAAATGCAACGGCGTAAAGATATTATGTTTGAGTAATGTTATTATCTCTATCAATTCATAGATCCTAAAAAATGGAATTCTTCTGCGCTTTCGTAAGGACAGCTAACTCCAACAAATTCTAAAATTGTAAATGACAATGAGAAGATAGATATATCATCGTTTTCACTCACTTGGGCCATGGAATTGAAGCTTGATCCCTGGGGCGCAGTTCATGTAGACGATTACAACAAGCTCTTTGAGGAGTTTGGCATATCAAGCTTTGATGATATCCTTCCCAAGCTTAAAGAGCCTCATCCCTACATGGCGCGCAAGATCATCTTCGGCCACAGAAACTACGACTCAGTTCTTCGTGCCATGCAAAGGCATGAGCCCTTTGCCGTCATGAGCGGATTCATGCCCTCCGGTAGAGCTCATTTCGGTCACATGATGGTCATGAACGAGATCATTTGGCATCAGCAGCAGGGGGGAGATGCTTTTGCAGCTATTGCCAACATGGAGGCTCATGCCGTGCGGGGCATAAGCTGGGAGAAATGCAGAATCCTGGGCATCAATGAGTACATCCTCAGCCTTATCGCCCTGGGATTTGAGCCGAATGAGAGAAGCCATATCTATTTCCAGTCGGAGAACTACAAGATGAGGAATCTGGCTTTTGAGTTGGGCAGAGAGGCCAACTTCTCTGAGGTCAGTGCGATCTATGGATTTTCCGGCGAGACCCATATCTCTCACATGGAGAGCGTCATGGCCCAGAGTGCAGATATTCTTCATCCTCAATTAGAAGAATTCGGCGGACCCAAGCCGGTCGTCATTCCGGTTGGAGCTGATCAAGATCCTCACATCAAGCTCACCCGTGACCTCGCCTATCGTATGAGAAAGTTTCTGGTGGAGCCGCGCAAAGATTACATCAGCATCCGGGGCAAGGCGGCCAGCCCGGAGCTGATGCAGGCGGCTGAAAACGCATTGAAGGAAACGGGATTGGGACGGGTGAAGCGGTACGAGGAGCACATTGATGTCACAGAGATACAAGATACGGATGGCCTTTTATCAGGTGCTCTCCTGGAATCAATCGACCGGCTCATAATAAAATTGGAAATCGAGCAGGGGTATTATGGTTTCATTCCACCTGCATCTATCTACCACCGGTTCATGACGGGCCTGACCGGAGGCAAGATGTCCTCCTCCAAACCGGAGAGTCACATTGCTCTCACGGAAGATCCCAAAGAGGCAGGCAAGAAGATCATGCGGGCCATCACTGGTGGCAGGCAGAGCTTGGCCGAGCAGAAGAAGCTGGGAGGCGAGCCGGAAAAGTGCTCCATCTACGAGTTTCTGGTCTTCCATCTCTCCGAGGACGACAAAGAACTATTGGAGCTGGATGCAGAATGCCGCTCAGGCAGGCGCATGTGTGGAACTTGCAAGAAGGATGTGGCGGAGAGGATCGAAAGCTTCCTGCGTGAGCACCAGCAGGCCCGCGAGGCGGCAAGGGAGAGGCTGCCGGAGTTTGGGATAAGTGCATTACCTGTCTGATATTTAATGCTTTTAAATCTACCATTTTTAAAAATGCACATTGTCTGTATTTAAATAATTGTAGAAAATAATATAAAAATTTTACTCAATTGCCTCCGCGTACAATAAAAACGATCCGCCTCTAACAAGAGATGATTCCTCTTCCAATACTCACATATATTCTTGTAACATTATAGTACTCAACGAGGGAAAATTTAAATATGATGCAATGCAACTTATTATGCAAATTAAAAGAGGTAATATTTATGGGAAAAATTTTATTCGCTATTATAATTATAATCTCTTTTATGGTTAACGCTTTGGGGGCAGAAGGTGCACCCGCCAATCAAGGTGCTACGAATGCGACTGCAGTCCAAAATGCGACCACAGTAAAGACTAATGTCTCTCCTTATGCCACATGGATGCTAATCTTAATAGTCCTGATTCTGGTTCTTTTTGCTCTTTCCCCTCTAATGTATAATATGAACAAAGCCCACCAACACCTTCAAAGAACAGATGCTGCTCTGGACAAATATCTTGAATACAGCAAAGATAAACTAGATGACGATAAAGTCTTGCTGATCATAAAGGAATACCTCAACGTGGATCCAGGAGGCGCGCCAGGAACTGCTCGAGGAACAATGGCTTTAACCATTATCTTGGTTGTTGGCATATGTCTTTTCTTCTTGTTGACATACCCTCCGAACGGATCGGATGGGATCGTTAAAGATGTGATTCTTACTTTAACAGGAGCTTTGACATCAATTGTCGGATTTTATTTTGGAGGAAATGGGTCTACGACGCCAAAATCCACAGAACCAATCCCATCGGGTTCCCAAAAACCAGAATCCGAGTCAGCCCTGCCCCAAAAAGTACGAAAGTCAGAACGATATAAAATAAAGGAAGGCTTCACTCATCAGGACAAACAATATCCTGAAGGCACTTTAATGGATCTGGCAGATATTCCCGAGGAAACTCTCAAAGACTGGATTAAGACTAACAAGATTGAGTTTTATGTTGGAGAAACCGTGGAAAATGTCGAAAAAGATCTTATAGCAAAAGATCAGAAACCCAAACCTGGATGGTACAGGGTAAAATCAAATTTCCGCTACAATGATGATCGGTATATCGCCGGTAACATCATTAATTTGAATAATATTTCCGCAAGATTACTGGCCGGATGGGAAAAGAGGGGTTGGATCGAGCGCTACTCTGGATCGGTGGCGGTGCCCGAGGCTAAAAAGTCTTAGCGCAATGCTGATAAGATCCACTCCCTTTGTGTTAATAATGCAAAAGGATTTGCGGGTGAAGGCTGCGGCACCTAAATAAAGGTCTTTAAAGGGCAGCTTCATCTGCTTCATATTTTTCTTTCCTCTTCTCGCATACCATGATTTCATCAATCTCAGTCTCAGGATAGTTCCCCGTCTCGTCCTTCTCCAGGTACTTGACCATATCCCAGACATTTAGCAGTGCCGCCGCAACTCCGGTCAATGCCTCCATCTCCACGCCCGTCTTTCCAACGGATGTTACAGTGACATTTGCCCTGACTCGTCTCACCTCTATCTCAAAGTTCACCTCCAAACCGGTGATGGGAATGGGATGGCAGAGGGGTATCAAGCGGGGCGTGTCCTTGACTGCCAGGATGGCCGCCAGCCGGGCCGTGGTGAGAACGTCCCCTTTCTTCACCTTCCCGGATTTTATGGCTTCAACTGTGGCCTCTTTCAGCCGGATTGATCCCGCAGCCGTGGCCTTTCTGAAAACCGCCGGCTTTAGCGTGATATCCACCATTCCTGCCTGTGTCTCATCTTTTGCCAATATCTCACAGCCTCATAGCTTGGGGAATCTTCTCGATCACGTCCGTGGCAACCATCCCGAAATCTTTCTCCGGATAGACCAGATCGCCTGCCCTGCCATTGACAAAGGCGGCTGCTGTCGCCGCCCTCAGGGCCGAGCTTCGAGCGTAAAATGCGGCCGTAATTCCCGCCAGGACGTCGCCCGTGCCGCCGACGGTCATGCCCGGATTTCCTGTGGTATTGGCTCGTACCACCTCGCCATCCGAGATCAGATCGACTTTGCCCTTGAGCAGGACCACCAGGCCTTTTTCGCGAGCATAAACTTTTAGCGGCTCTACCCTCTCCCTGTAGTCCAGATCGACCAGAGCAATGCCGCTGATTCTCCTAAACTCGCCTGCATGGGGCGTGACTATGCCTCTTAAGGGCAGATCCGGCTGCAGAGCATCAGCATCTATTACCGTCTTCTTGCATAGCGGCATGATTTCTGCCAATGCTTCCATCGTCTCTGCATGCCTTCCCAGTCCCATGCCCATGACCACCACATCATGCCTGGCAATCTGCCCCACAAGGACCTTCATATCCGCAGGGCAGAGGTGATCTCCCGACAGCTCCTGGACGATCAGATTGGGTGAATAGCAAGATATGGTCCGGGCTGCGGCTCTTGGTGCAGCCACGGTGACGATGTCCGCGCCTGCTCGCAGTGCTGCCAATGCAGAGAGTGCCGGTGCCCCGGTATACGGCCCGCCGCCTATCACCAGTATCCGTCCCGAGTCACCTTTGTGGCTCTCCTGGGCCCTTCTTCCCATAAGCCACAGGTCGCCCTCTCCCACGAAGAATTCTGCCGCAGGTGGTATGCCAATATCCGCTACGACGACTTCACCGGTCATGTCTGGCTTTTGCCTGTGAAATGTCACAATGGCATCGGCCAACACGGCCTTGTTGGTTCCCTGTCCGCTGGGAACATCGACAGATACCACCGGTTTTCCGGAAGAGTTGATGGCATCAATGGCCATGGCTTCCTGGCCCTTGACGCTGCCCCAAACGCCCGTGCCGAAGATGGCGTCTATTATCATGTCGCATTCACCAAAGGACAGATCAGTGCTGTCCGAAATCATGCGCAGGTCATAGCCCAGTCTCTCCAGAATTTCCCAATTCCTCTTAGCTTCCTCTGTGGCGATATCCCCGGAACGGCCCAAAAGATATACAGTTACATCAAATCCTACCAGGTGGCGTGCGGCGACAAAGGCATCGCCGCCGTTATTGCCGCGACCTGCAACAATTGCGATCCTCTTTCCTCTGGCCCGGGCCATGATCTCCCGAGCAAGAGCTGCGCCCGCATTCTCCATGAGCTGCAAAGGCAGCAGGCCGAAATATCTGCAATTAGAATCAAGGGCGTTCATCTCTTCTGCAGAAATAATTCTCATAGTAATAAGATAGTGGATGATAGCATAAAGCTATTTTCTCCAAAACTTTATTCATCATCCTCGCAAAACTTCACAGCCATGGCCGCCCAGGTGAATCCCGCTCCACTGCTTGCGATAACTATCAGATCGCCCGGCTTTATCCGCTCCTCTTCGATCGCTCGCCCCAGGTTGAAGAGGGTATCGACCGTGCCCATGTGGCCATAATCTTCAATGGAGGCCAGTGTGTTTTTCTCGCTCAAGCCCAAGGATTGAAATATGTCTCTGGAGAGGCTTCTTTTAACCTGATTGGTGAAGAGAAAATCAATGTCCTCAAGCGAGTAGCCGCTCTTTTGTACGGCTCTTGTT
>JBAQXX010000113.1:0-21044 GCA_049299735.1 Methanothrix sp.
TAAAATCGCTTTCCATCAGAGCTATCTGTTTCTCCATCGCCGCCACCAAGACATCTTCCTTTGAGTCGAAGTAGTAGTAGAAAGCGCCCTGAGATACATTGACTTCTTTTGTTATGTCGCTTATAGAGGTCTGATCATAGCCCTGGGCTATAAACAGGCGCTCAGCGGTATCTATCAGCTCTTTTCGTCTCTCTTCAGGTTCTTTTACGATCCTGCTCATCTTTGTCTCCTGCAGACTGTGCACAATGTAGTGACTTGGTGTTAGTCACTAAGGAGTATATATTTCCATCGTAGACATTCCTACCTAAAGAGGTACCCTAGTTGACTCCCCGGCAAAGCTATGCGCCGGCCGCAGAGCGGAAATGACTGCCGCAACCAATGTGACAACGAAGCTGGCCAGGAACGCCTCGTGCATTCCCGACTCGAAGGCCGCCAGAGGTGCACCGCTCATGCCGCCTCCGTAGAGGAAGACATGGAACATGACATCCTCAGGAATGCGGCTGAGCACCAGCGGGAAGATAATGGCGATGCTGAGCATCTGCCCTGTGTTCATGAGCATGGAATTGACCCCTGCAGCAATGCCCCTCTTCTCCGGGACAACTGAGGACATGATGGCGTTGGTATTGGGCGAGGCAAAGAGCCCAGAGCCTCCGCCCATCAGAGCCTGGTAGAGCGCCAGCAGCCAGTAGGGCGTGCTGCTCCCGACAGTGGCCAGGCCTAAAAGCCCGATGCCGGAGATGAGCAGACCGGCGGTGGCCAAGCCTCGGGAGCCGTATTTGTCTGACAGGTATCCCGAGACAGGTCCCACGAGCATGAAGGCCGCCCCGAAAGGTGCCATCATGATTCCAGCCCAGAGCGGATCGAGGCCGTAGGGCCCCTGTAGGAAAAAGATCAGTACGAAGAGCACCGCTCCACGGGCCAGGCCGTTGATTGCATTTACAGCGCAGGCGTAGGCGAAGAGCTTCTCCTGGAAGAGCCCAAAATCCATCATGGGCTGCTCTGCCTTTTTCTCTACCACATAGAAGGCTGCCAGGCCCGCCAAGGCCAGTGCGAAGAGGGCATGGACATAGATCGCATCGATGAGAGGAAAGGCCACCAGCGAGGAAGCCAGGAGCAAGGATCCCAAACCAACGGAAAAGGTGATGCTTCCCGGCCAGTCGAAGCGCTGCTGGGAGAGCAGTGCCACCGGCTCGCGCAGCCGCATAATGCCCCAAATGGTACCGGCCACGCCCAGCGGCACATTGATCAGGAATACCCAACGCCAGTCGATGGCGGTGAGGATGCCTCCGATGACCGGCCCCATAAGGAAACCGGCGGAAAATGCGATGGTGTTGATTCCGAGTCCCAGGCCCACCCGCCCTTTGCGAAAAGCGTCAGTCACAATGGCAGCGCTGTTGGTAAAGAGCAGCGCTCCGCCTACGCCCTGAACCATCCGGTAAACGACCAGGTCCCAGCCCTGAAATTGTGGCTGAGAGAGACCGCAGAGAAGGGAGCCTAAAGTGAAGACTGCAAAGCCGGCGTTGTAAAGGTTCTTTCTGCCGAACATGTCCGCCAGCCTTCCCACGACCGGCACAAGTGCGGTGGTGATGAGCATGAAGCCAAGGATAACCCACATGATGGTCATGAATCCGGCATGAAGCTGGATCATGATATCAGGCAGAGCGATGAGCAGGGCCGAGCCTTGAATGGATGCAAGCAACGCTCCCACAGTGGTAACGGAAAGCGCAGTCCACTCATAGCCGTGCCAATTGTCTGGATCTTTTTGCATGTAAGGCACAAAAAGCGCTGCCGACTAATTTGTATTTAACGGCCAAGGCAAAATCAATGACCTATGAACTGCAAAATTAGAACCATAACGATAAAGTATTTTAAAAAAAACGCAAAAAAACCTGCAAGTCTGAGAGCGACCTGCAGGCTTTTTTTTCCTCACTCTTCTAATCCGTGGCCAGTATATGCCCGATGATCCTGCCGTAAGCTGGTCTCGCTATGAATGTGCCCAGGATCACACCCAGTATGATAATAAGTGCAAATCCGGTGAGCGAGCCAAAGCCCATGACAAGCAGAGGCAGCATAGCTACAACTGTGGTCGCCGCCGCTCCCATTATGATCATGAAAGCCCGGGACAGCCGCGCCAAATACACCTTGCTGCTGGTAGCTACAGTTTTTCCCGCACTGGCTTTCTCAGCCGCTTGATCAGCCCTTTCCTTTATGCTGCGCTCAGCTGCGGATATCGCCGCCTCGCCGCCTTTCAGGAGCTCATCGGTGATGATGACAAGCTGATCCACGCCCGTGCCTATCACCATGATGATGCCGGCCAGGCTTGCCAGATCAAGCTGCCATCCGGCAACAGCCCAAACACCCAGCATCATTATGACCTCGCAAAACGAGGTGGTAACCATTGGCAGGACGATCCTTCTCTCCCGGTAGCGGTAATAAATCATGCCGGCTACGGCCAAGAGCGCAATCAGCCCGGCCAGGACCATCTGAATCTTGAACTGCTTGCCCAACGCGGCAGATACCTGACCGGAACCGACAACCTCGACATTGACCGGCAGGGCACCTTCTCGCAGGTGAATGTAAAGCTCTTTGGCCTTGGTAGATCCTGCATCGCCTCCACCCACAGTCGCCTGCATGCTTCGAGAGGGAGCCTTCTGCAGGCTGCTTGCCAGCTCGGGAGCTAGAGGAGCGGAAAATATCTCATCCTTATCCAGGTACATGGATATGTAATGGTCCTCGGGTCTCTTGGTGGCACCCGCATCGATGGCAGCCTTCTGGAAGGTTATCGCGCCTTCTTCCGAGAGCACAAAGGGAACTCCCCACCCGCCGTTGCGTTCTCCCTGCGGAATGTCCACGGTCTCCACGGCATCTCCGTAAAGCACATGCATGCTCTCATTGTTCTCGGTCTGAATCCTTATCTCGAACTTGCCTGGCTTGCCCACGACCTCCTGGGCAGCAGCCACGTCCATTCCCGCCAGATCGATGAGTATGTACTTATTGTCTACAACTCTGACCTTTATGTCCTGCAGACCCAGGCGGTTGAGCTTGGAGTCCAAGACCTTTTTGGTCTCGTCCACGGTCTCCTTGGACACGCCCATTACAAATGCGTCTTCGCCGGGCGGCACTTTGCCGCCCACCGGAGCCAAGAGAGCATTGAGCGATTCCCGGGTGACATTAGTTCGTATCTCATAGCGGACGGGTGCGACTGCGACATTAAGCTGGACATCTGCGTCCAGATTCTTCTTGAGGTAATTGATAATGATAGTCTCAGGAGCAGCAGTTATTGTAATCTTGGTGCTGTTATCTCCTTTTGCGATTTTCGACCCTATGTAGCCGAGATCATCGGAAAACGTTGAATCGACAATTCCCGGCACCGTCACCACATAGCTCTGTCCGTGCTTATCTACGGAAGAGGCATTATACTGCACTTCCAGAATCTTTTCCGGCGAGACATCTATTTGCGCCTCTGCGCCCTGCAATTGCAGTTGCAGATATGAGCCGCCTTCCAGATCCAGTCCGAACTTCAGACCGAAAAAGCCGATGGAGATGATGGCCAAAGCTACGACCACTGCATAAAGGACGACCCTTCGATCCTTGGATAGTTCCTCGAAAAGCCTCATCTCTTCTGCCCCCGTGCCGCCGCCTTCTTCGGTCTATTCAGGTACCATCTCAGCCCCTGAGCATTGGTAACCCAGGTATTGAAGACATCAGCCGCCAGGCCGAATATGAGAACTGCAGACATATCGGCAATGATGTCCATTCTGGTAAATGACGGTATTATGAGGTATAGGAAGTTTGAGACAATTATCAGGGATATTACCGCACTAATGGTGGTCCCGGCCATGGTGAGGCCAGTTCCCATCGCTCCTACGATCTTCTCTTCCACGCTGCCCTTGCGCTTCAACACCCTCATGGATAGCAGGATATCGGTATCAACAGAATAACCGATGAGCATGAGAAGAGCAGCTACCGTCCCCAATGAGAGCTGTACTCCCGTCAGGTTCATGGAAGCCGCAGCCGTCAAAATGTCGGCCAGCGCACTGATCACAATCAGCAGAGAAACGATGGGTTCCCTGAACACCAGGAAGACCACTATGGCCATCAACAGGAACGAAAGAGGAAGGTACCTGATGACCTGCGCCTGAAGCTCCTTGCTGTAAATCGGTCCAATATGCCTGATCTCCGGACTATCGAACTTGGCATTGACCAGCTTGACAATATCGGCATACTGCGATTCACTCATGGGGCCGAACTGGAGCATATATCTGCCGCCGATGTTTCTTATGTCCACCATAGGATAAGATGCAAACTGCTCAGCCACTTTTTCTTCCGAATCCGCCGAAGGCACTGTGACAAGAGTGCCTCCCGTAAACTCTATTCCTAGCTTCACAGGCGATCCTGTGGTAAGATAGGTCGCGCCCAAGCTGATAAGTGCTAATATTATGATAGCGATAGGAACCAGCATTATCTGCTTGGGTGGGTACTTAGAAACGATGTCCTCCAATTCCATGTTATTCTCCTCGAACTTCCTCTATATTTAAACCCACCACATAATATTGCTTTCCGAATATGAATATTTCAATCTATTTACGGCTTGTCGTCAATGCTTAATCGTCAAACCTTCTCCCATTTCTTTAGGTCCATCACCTGCGAGAGGGTCTTGCCGCGCCGGATCTCCTCATAGAGCCTGCTTTCCATCTTCTCCACCTCTTTAGCTCTCCTGGCGATCTCGTAGGCTCTCTCTTTGGGTATGACGACCACTCCGTTCTCGTCTCCAACAATGTAATCCCCGGGGCGCACCGTCTGGCCGCCACAGGTGATCTCGCAGTTGATCTCGCCCTTGCCCTTGGCGTCGCTGGCGTTGGGTTGGATCCCCGATGAGAATATGGGGTAGTTCAAAGCTCTTATCTCATCCACATCCCTCACGGCTCCGTCCACAACCACGCCTTCAATTCCCCTATTTTTGCTGCTCAAAGTGGCGAGACCGCCCCAGGGCGCGACAAAGTCGCTGCCATTGTAGATCACAAGCACATCGCCCGGTCCTCCCAAATCGATGGCCTCCACGGGCTTGGCCCAGTCTCCGGCAAAGGTCTGCACGGTTATGGCCCGGCCCACGATTTTGGTGCCCAGGTTGATTGGCAGGATGCCGCGCATGGCTCCTTTTCGGTGCATGGCATCAGAGATGTTGGGTGCTGAGACCTCGCGCAAAATGGCGATCATCTCCTCTTCCCGGCTGATCTTGGGAGCGGCGCTCATCCGGGCATGGTCTATTGCATCGCGAATCTTCTGAGCGGAAGCGGTCACATGGGCGCTTCTCACAATGCTGCCGCCGACGATTACGATCGCAGCACCACTTGACACGGCATCGGCTCCGGTGACGGCATCTATGCCGCCTGCTGCCGCTACGGGAGTATCGACAACTTTTACAATCTCTTTGAGGAAATCGACTGTGTCGCGACCGGTCATCTGCTGGTCGATTCCTACGTGAACGCAGATGTAGTCCACACCCAGCAGCTCAAGTTCCCGGGAGCGCTTTACTGGGTCCGGGACGGTGAGGAGATCCATCATGATCTGCACGCCGTATTTTCGTGCCGCTCGCAGGGCATCCTCGATGGTGGAGTTATCAGATGCGGCAAGCAATGCCACAATATCCGCTCCGGCTTTGGCCGCCATCTCCACCTCCATGGCCCCGGTGTCCACGGTCTTCATGTCGGCTAAGATCTTGGTGCCGGGCAGGGCCTTCTTCATCTCGCGCACAGCGTCCATGCCCTCACTCTTGATGAGAGGCGTCCCTGCCTCAATCCAGTCTGCTCCGCCCGATACTGCCTCTTTGGCTATCTGAATTGATCTGTCCAGCTCGAGAAGATCCAATGCCACCTGTAGAATGGGTTTAATATGACATCACCACACATCAGCACACATTAGCATACATCAGCACAAGCTAAGTAAAAAGATGCATGGTATATAAAATGAAGCTGGCAGATATTTCTGAGATAGAGCTTGATGACGATCCCTTTAGGCCTCGCGGCCTGACCTTCACCAAGCTGCATGGAAACGGCAATGACTTCATCCTGGTAGATGAGGTGAATCGCGAGCAGGTAGCAGAGAGCGAAAAGAGAAGGTTTGCCATTGCCTGCTGCCATCGCCAGTTTGGCATAGGTGCAGATGGGGTTTTGTTCCTGGCAAACAGCTCGCGAGCTGATCTCGGCATGAGGCTCATTCAGCCGGACGGCTCGGAGGCGGAGATGTGCGGCAACGGCATACGCTGCCTGGCTAAGTATGCCTGGGACACAGGATATGTAGGCGAGTTCTTCGATGTGGAAACCCTGGCCGGCGTAATTCCCGTGCAGGTTCGAGAGAGGGACGGCTCTTTTTGGGCCAAGGTGAATATGGGGATGGCCAAGTTCGACCGGCCTTCCATACCGGCCTGCGGCCAGGGCGAACTTATCTCGGAAGAGATCGAAGGCTGCAAGGTATCGGCGGTCAATACCGGCGTTCCCCATGCCGTTGTTTTCGTCGAGGATATGGATTTTGATATCCTGGAGGCAGCACCGTTCATAAGACACAATAGCCTCTTTCCAGAAGGGACCAATGTGAATTTTGTCAAGATCGGCCAGCCTCTGGAGATCAGGACATTCGAGCGGGGTGTGGAAGGGGAGACCCTCTCCTGCGGCACGGGATCTGTAGCTGCAGCCAGCGTGGCACGCCGCCTGGGACTGGTGGATGATGAGGTTCTGGTAAAGACCAAAGGCGGACCTTTGATCATAACCTTCGAAGAGGGCAAAGCCTTCATGGAAGGGCCGGCGGTAACAGTCTGCTCAGGCGAGCTTTCTGAAGAATACCTGTGGAACCTATCGATGGAGCCGTGAGAAAAACATTGAGGCAAAAATGACGGCGAAGGCGGCATTATCGAGGCTGATGATACTCATCATTTCTCTGTCTATCCTTTGCATTGTCACAAGCCCGGCAATCGCAGAGCATTATGTGATGGAGATAGGCAGCAAAAGCAATCCCAATGCTCATCTTTTCTCTTACGACCAGAAGTTTCGGGAGAGCACCAAGCTGCAGAACTATCCCATGAAGATGAGCGCATCCAAGGAGTTTACCGATGCCACCCGTCTCTCTACCAAGATGGAATTGTTGGCTCTGCCCAATCTCACGGAGATGACGATAGATGCGGACTTCATCGGCATTGGCCGGATCGGCTATCTGGTGCTGGACCCGGAGACGGGCGACATTAAAGACGAGGTGTCGCGTATCAATCACATGTTCGTGGGCAACTTTTCCATTGAAGAGCAGATCATAGTAGCCAAGGACCACATGTGCGAATGCGGATACCTGCCCTGCGCGTGATACACCAATTAACTTTCTTTATGCCCCGGGGTTGGGCTTGACTGATGATTTCTCATCCGCTGTGGTCATCGGCAATGAGACATCCTATGCAGAAGGCGGCTGGAAGCCTCCCGGGTGGGGACTGGACTGATCGGATGTCTTCGACACAATCATTGACACGGCGGCCGGCGAAGAGAAAAAGAAGTAATTATTTTTTGAAGAGCTGTCTTTCCACCGACCGGTCCATCAGCTCCAAAAACTCCTGCTTGGCCTGCGGAGGAATGGTCGCCCCGGCAGCGACATTGTGCCCCCCGCCCACGCCTCCAACGGCGCGCGCGCAGCGCGACAGGGCATCGGCCAGATCCAGGCCGGACCTGACCAGATCCTGGGTGCCCCGCGCCGAGACCTTGATCTCACCTTGCTCAGTCCGGGCAAAGGCCAGGATGGGCCGGGAGCGGTCTGCCATCTGAAAGCTCATGCCGGCCACGATGCCCACGATGGTGTCCAAAATGGCATCTCCGGCATCAAAGTACTGGATGCTCTTGAGAGTGATGATGCCGTTATCGCGAACAAGCTTCAGGCCGTTTACCAGATTCTGGCGGTGCTGGCCCAGCAGCATTCGCGCCTCATCCAGGGCTTTGTCTCTGTCACCCATGCAGACAGAAAGTCCTACGCCGGCATGACCATAGCGAGCGGTGGCATTGAGAAGAGTCGAGTACTCGCTGGCGTCCCGCAGCTCCGTTCCCTCCTGCTCGACTAAAAGGATGTAGACCTCGCCGATCAATCGCTCCAGCTTGACATTGGAGATGCCGCTTCTCAGGCCCTTCCTAAGAATGGCTGTGACAAAGCTGGCCTTCTCCTCCTGGGAGAGATCAATCCAGCGCCGCCACTTCTCTCCGCCCAGGCGTATGCCGATCTCTTTGAGAAACGCAATGCAAGCGTCCTCATTTCCTGAAAGTCCTGGTAGATACGGGTCCTGAGAGTACTCCAGCATCTTGTAGACGGGACGGGTCTGTCTGCCGAATAACTTGATGTCGCGAGAGAAGGAAAGGGCCCCTGCGTTCGATCCGATCTCCAGGATATGACGGTTGATGCCGACCAACTGCCCGTGCGCCATGTCCTGCAGATCCCCCACGGCCCCCACCACCGCTAAAGCCGCCAGATCATCATTGCTGCCGGGGGTAGACGCCAGCGCCCTTGCCAGGAGAAAAGAAGTTCCGCTGCCGCTCAGTTGTGTTGCCCCATCAGTGCCTACCAGGTGGGGATTAATGTGGGCTATAGGGATAGCCTCACAGGCAGAAGGCTTGTGATGATCGGCAACAACGGCCAGAAGGCCTCGGTCGCAGATCTGCTGAATCATTCCGCTGCCAAGATCCGTGAATATGACCAGATCGGAGCCATGATCTGCAACTTCGTTTATTGCCGCCTCATCAAGCTGGCGGAAAAATTTGGGCTGAAAGTCAATGCCCAGCCTCTCTAATGCGGTGCAGACGATAGCTGCTGCCGTGAGCCCATCTGCATCCACATGAGAGACGACGAGAACATTCTTTTTCGTCTTGATTGCCTCTGCAGGGCTCTTGCATAGCTCGCAAAGTTCGCGAAACTTCCCGGCAATCTTCTGGCTGTCTTGCATGTCTACCGCATCTTTATGGAAGTGTCTGATAAATCATTGGCGTGCAGGGCGAAACTAATCTTTTTTTTCGCTTTCATTTTGCAGAGTAAGGTTAATTTTTGAGGCCCAGGTCGTCCCCAGCATGCGGAAGCTTCCAGGAATTTTGGTCATTTGGGGATAGTCGCGAATAGTAATCTCGTGAGTGATTGGCGCCTTTGTGAAAAGGAACTGGTCTTCGATGGAGACGTTCTCGGAGTTGTTGCTGACAAATACATATTTGTTCATAACCTCTCCGCTACCCCGTATCCTTCCTGTGGCCTGCGTACTCTCATCGGACCCCATCCGAAAATCGGTCATTACTGTCCCAGTACCTACAACGTTATGGCTATAATCAATATCCATATCATTAGAGTCGTCATATGCCCCAGCCATAACCATCGTCAGAGCTAAGATCAGCAGGGCTAGAGGGAGCGGGACACAGTTGAGCTGAAGCGAAAGAGCATTTCTTTTTTTCATGGCTTTATTGCCTGACCTTGTTCACGCTTAACCGGATTCATTTCTGGTTTATCTCTATACTTATTTAAGGGCTCTTCGCCATTATTACGGCCAAACCAAAGGGCATTATTATATGACAGGGAAAGATAACAGAGATACTTATGACAGCTCAAGAGACCATGCCGCCATTTTGCCAGCTGGATATCGCACCCACGGCAGCCCTTATCCTGGGGCTGCAGCTTCCCAAGTCAGACGGCCGGCCAATTGATTTTGCTGTGGCCTGGGGCTGCAAAAATGTCGCGCTCATCATCATCGACAGCCTGGGTTATGATCTATTGATGTGGCTCTTGCCCACACTGGATAACATGAGAGATCTGAGTATTGTTGGGCAGATCTTGCGCATAGCGTCCGTCTCCAACCACACCACTCCGGCCATCGCCAGCATCTTGAGCGGACTGTTGCCGGAACACCACGGAATTTTCGATAAGGCCGGCGCAAAAGAGTCCCGCATCAAGAGCCTGCCGGAGATCGCAGCAGCGTCAGGCCAAAGTTGCGCGGTGATAATGGAGAAAAATGGAGCCGACGTTTACCAGGGCTTGATTGAGATCGTGCACGGCATACCGGACAGCATCCCACCGCAAAACTTCGATCGAGAGGCTTGCCGCATGACATGCCTGGCCCTCGTAGAGAGGCCAAGGCTCCTCGTATCCTACTTCATAGGAATTGATAAGAGCATTCATCTGGGCCTGGGCCTGAAGGGTATAAGAGAGGCGGCTTTGCTTATTGACCGCTGCATAGGTGAGATCGTAAGGACGGCAAACGACGAGACTTTATTCATCATCTGCGGAGACCATCCTATACACGCCGGGCCGCTAAAAAAGACCAGAGAACCCTACTGCGTGGCTATGATTCTGGCAAAAGGAAAAGCGCAAAAATGAGGATCTGGCGGGCTTTCGATAAGTTTAAATGCCGTTAGTGGATAACATGAATCCGATGGATGAAGATCTTTCTGAGATTTTTCAATTAATTGCCGAAGACGAACGCAAGCGCAGGTATCTTAAGGAGGTCGGCGACTGGCTTGTTGAAGAATACTTCGAACTTCGTCAAGCATCTTGAACCATTTGATAATTTCTTGATTTTTCTTTATTTAAATTTCTGAGCATGTTCTGCGACAACTTCGCGCGCATTAATTCACAATGTTTTTTGATAGGGGGCGGATTTTTGGGCAATATTCCGGCAATTTCCGCATCAGTAGGTCATTGTGAAATGGCTCCACAACGGCAAAATTCCTCCGCGCATAGACACATGACCGATTGATTGCCATTATTATGATAGTATTCGCCCGAAAATTCTTTTCACAACACATTATAATTCATTTTCCAAGTCTTAAGCATATCTTGTGAAATACTATTCTGAATACTATTAAGGCTTTATTTCAGAAAATAACTTTAATTCGTAGTTTTAAGCCATTAACCACAACTACCAACTATTAGAAAGGTTTATATATCTCAAAACATAGGTTTATAGTGTGCCAGAGTGGCCAGACAACCTGTCTGAATACATCGGATAGGATGGCTAAAGAGGGCTTATTCGTCTGAGGGGATGGATGGACCTTGGCAATATATCAGAGCAGCGAGGGAAGCGTATCGGGTGGATAAGTCTGATGTATCAGCTCCATTTCATCCACACAATTGTGGACGAGCTGCATCGTCTGAAAAAATGTTCACCTTTGTGAAAGCATAACGTCACTGTAAGGGATGGCATGAGGGGTAGCAATGAAGGGGGAAATCGAAGCCTTAAAAGGCATTTTCGGTATCCGGCAAAATGCTTCACAGCAATACACTTTCTCACATAGATGGCACAAGGGGTAGCGAAAGGGAGTTAGTATCTGATCCGGATAAAATGCGCCTGTTTACAGACTGTTCACTGTCGGAAAGGGACGACAAAATAGCTCAGGCCTGATGCAGACGATGAATTCATTGGCCGATAAAATCCTTGTTGTCGGAAAGGGACGGCAATTGGGAGCAGAAGGGAACGGCTGAGACCGGGATCTGATATGATCTGTTGGAGACAGGCTGTGAAAGCAAGGACAATTTTCGCCTTGTGTTTCACAACCGGCCTAAAATTGGGGGATGGCACGAGAATAAGATTGGATCGGATCTGCTGGAATGGAATTCATGCATAAAGCGGATCCGATCGAGAATATGGCTAAGAGCGAGCATTCGACTGTAAAGAGGGGAATATTATGAGAGGGCACATTAAATTATTTATGCTGCAGATGAACCTGGAGAGGTCCAAGCAGCCTAAAAATGCTGCAATGACAGAAAATGTCTGCTTTGGCACCTGCCGGGATGGATCTTCCTCTATGCAGCACATATGCCTTCCTTCTTTGAAGGTAATATCCGGAAGATGACGGAAAGGGGTTTCAAATGAGGATCCGGATAGAGATAGAAGACAAGAGCCTTAAATCCTCCCACGAGTTTGAGTCGCAAAACATGGATGGAGAGGCATTAAGAGACAGGATCATTGGCTTTCTGTCAGCTTCCGGTGTCTTTGAGGGCAGAAAAGAGAGCATTGCACCAGCCACATCTGCTCGTGACTATAGCAAAGGAACGCTCATGGACCGGCTGGAAGACTTCATACGACATGAGTTTACCAATACCTGGTTCACAACCCAGGAATTAAGAGAGAGATATGAGACCGTCGCCGATGATATAAAGCTCTCCACAGTCTCCACCTATCTATCCCGCATGAATCACGACGGTCTGCTGGATAAGAGAGGGAATAGAAACAACCGGCAGTACAGATTGATAGAGATCGTCGAGCCGGAAATGATATCGCAGCATAATTATCAACGCCAATCTAGCTATGAGAAAAAGAGAGTAGAAAGCAGATGAAAAAATAGCCCGACCGGAGAGCTTCTCATGGATCTTTCCCACCACCAAGACATCCTTTGCCATAGATTTCCGGTCCGGCTCCTCTGCACCAGAGCAACCGTATTTTCAGCGTTTTATGAAGACTGTTTTTGTGTCGGCTGTTTTTGCACCACGAGCTAGGCAGTAGCATTGAGGCGAACCTGGGTTAGATTGATGGCATACCTGGCATTTGCATTCTCCGGATCGATATCTAAGACGTCTTTAAAGGCACGAAGAGCTTCTTGATAACGGTTTTGGGCCACCATAACTAGGCCCTTGTAGTATTTGGCATCAATATTTTGCGGCTGCAGCAAGGCCGCGGCCTCAAAGCTCTGCAAAGCCTCATCAAGATATCCACTCTGATTTTGCGCCAGTCCCAAATGCATCCAGGCAGCTGCATCCTTAGAATTTAGCCGGGTCGCATTCCGGAAAGCGTCTACTGATTGACCGTAGCGTCCCAATGAGTAGTACACCTGGCCCAGATTATACCATACTTCCTCATGAGATGAATCTGCTTTGCATGCCTTTTCCAGGCTCCCGGCTGCCTCATCGTACCGGCCAATCGAGGCCTGCATGCTTCCCAAATTGGACAAGGCAGCATAGTTTCCCGGATTTACGGATACGATCTCTTGGAAGCATTTTAGGGCAGGAGAGCTGTTGCCGAGAGCCGCCAATGCCAGGCCCTTGCCCAGCAATGCATCGACATTAGATGGCATAAGGCTCAGGGATCTGTCAAAGAAAGGCAGAGATCTGCTGTACTCTCCCAGGGCACAGAGAGCATTGCCCTGTCCCCGGTAGCCATGGCCGCTGGGATCAAATGCGGTGGCCTGCTCGTAATAGAAAAGAGCATCGCTGTAGTTGCCCCTTTCGTAAAGCACGTCACCCATGCCCAGGAGAGCAGCCGGGTTTTGCGGCTCTATGGCAAGAGCTCGCTGGTAGCTTTGCTGGGCGAGATCAACATCCTTACCGCAAAACTGCGCGTTGCCGCGGCCTGCCCAGGCGACGGCGTTATTTTCATCCAGTGCCAGTACTTGGTCATAAGAATGCAAAGCGGATTTGCAGTCTGCCATTGCATACTGAATATTAGCTTCTCCTAATAATGCCCGACTATTTTGCCGGTCGATTTCAAGAGCTTTTTCATACAGCAGCAATGCCTTATCAAGGATGCCATTTCCAAGGAATGCATCTGCTCTGCCCAGCATTGCCTGCACGTTGCCGGGGTCCTGATCGAGGACACGACCATAGGCAATCATTGCGCCGGAAAGATCTTTTTGCTCCAGGAGCACATCTCCCTTACCAAGCAAGGCAGCAGTATTATCCGGATCCAGGAAAAGAGCCTGATCATAGTACTGCAAGGCCTGTTGTATCTCTCCCTGCAGGTAGAGGGCCTCTCCTTTTCCCAGCAGGGCAGCGACACTTTTCGAATCCTGGGCCAGAGCACTGGCAAAGCTTTCCAGAGCAAAGGGATAATCATGCAGCGCCAGAA
This sequence comes from Methanothrix sp., assembly GCA_049299735.1. Lineage (GTDB taxonomy): Archaea > Halobacteriota > Methanosarcinia > Methanotrichales > Methanotrichaceae > Methanothrix. The sequence continues at coordinate 13,838 of JBAQXX010000113.1, forward strand.
GGCTGTATCCACTGCCAAGCAATGCCCGAAGATCGTCAGGCTTCATCTTCAAGGCCTGATCGTATGTCTGCAGGGAGGAGTTGTAGTCCTGCCTGGCATAGAGGGCCTCAGCTTTTCCCAACATTGATGCAAGATCGCTGGAGTTTTGCACAAGTGCAGCCTCGTAGAACTCCAACGCAAGATCGTATTCATGGAGAGCAAGCTTTGCATCGCCCATGCCCCGCAAGGCAGCAGCATTTCTTTCTTCTTTCTCCAATATCAGGGAAAAACATTGCACAGCCTCCCGGTACTTTACGTTTTCCAGCAATAGACAGCCTTTACCCAGCAGAGTCTCTGTGTTATTATCATCCAGCTCTAATGCCTTGTCGTAGCTTTGCAGGGCGCCTTTATAGTTTTGTAGCTTCTCTTGCACCTGTGCCTTTTCATTCCACATGGTGATATTCTCCGGGTCCAGACGCAGGGCAGAGTCAATGAATAGCCCGGCCATTCTATATTTCCCGGTCATGACCAGGAGACGCCCCTTTAATTCCAGGGCTGGGAGGCAGGACTGATTGATTTCGATTGCCCGGTCCAGCGAATCGATGGCCTCGGACTGCCTTCCCAGGCGAGAGAGCATCTGTCCTTTGAGCAGCCATGCTTCTGCCCGAGAATCAAGATCGAGAGATTTGTTTATGCTCTCCAAAGCCAGAGAATACGAGCCGTTCCGGCTATAGTTTTTTGCCAGCTCAAAATAATAGGAGAATTCGGAGGTCTTCACAACTTTTTGCTGGGAGGCATTCCCCGATTCAGTCTCCTCCATCCTGACGACAAGTGCTGCCGATGCCGTCTCTTTTCCGGCCAGTGCGCCCGGGTCCGAAGGCAAAAGGACAAGAGCGGTTTCGTAACTCTTGAGAGCCTCTGAGAAGAGACCATCGCGCAAAAGCATGCCACCCTGGGCCGTCAGAGCCTTGACCAAACCGGACACTGCATCTTCGCTTTTGGGATCTAGCCGGGAAGCCTCCTTAAAATAATCAAGAGCCAGGGAAATGTTCCCCTCTACCAGCCCTCTGTTGCCCAGGCCCACAAGAGCCAGGGACTTGCCCTCCTTGCCAATCCCATCAGATGGATTGCCCCGGAGGATTTGGTCATAGCAGACCAGGGCCTCCTCCAATCTGCCCAGGCTGTTCAAAGCGCCCCCCTTTAGTTGTAGCCCCCGTAGATTTTCCGGGTCAATGGCAAGAGCCGCATTGCTCCGATTATAAGCCTCCTCAAAATTGCCGTCCTTCAAAAGGGCTGAACTGTGAGCCAGCAGCACTCTAACCTGGCCCGCCTTGCCGGCATCGCTCTGGCCGAAAAGAGAGACGTTCTTGTAGCTTTGCAGCGCCTCATCATAGCTTTCCAGGGCCAGAGAGGAATTGGCCTTGCCCAGCCACGCCCCGGCCAGGCTTGCCTGCAAAGCTATGGCCCGCTCATAGCTCTGCCGGGCTTCGCCCCACTCTCTGGCCAGCTCTTTGGTCCTGCCGTCCTCCAGCCAGAGGCGGGCATTTTGGGCATCTTTTCCCAGAGCATAGCTGAAGCACAGCTCAGCCATTTTGTACCGGCCCAGCCGGGAGAGAGCAACACCTTTGCCGCCCCAGGCCGATGCATTCTCGGGATCAATCTTTATGGCCCGGTCAAAGCTTTCGATGGCCAGCGAAAAGCTGCCGTTTAAAAGAGATGTCTGGCCATTCTCCAGCCAGTAGGCGGCAGTATCATGAGCTGCCGAGGATGCGGGAAGGAATAGCAGCATACAAGCCAGCATAGCGCAAGAACGCATCATGGATGGGAAGAGAGAGGAATTTTGCAAAGCAATCACTGTTCTACAGAGAATTGCAGATGGGATATATTACCAGCGCCCTTAGCGTTGCTCTTGGATGCACCTCAACCACCCATCGTCTATAAAATATTAGATTTTATATATTCAATAGTATCTCATGGGGAAACGAAATAAGGTTGTAAAGCTAACAGATAAAGATGTAAGATGCATTATCCGCATTAAACGTAACGCATCGAAGATGAGGGTAGCATATCTAGGAGATGAGACAAATGAAAAGAACGATTTCTCAGACGAAACTTTATTTGGCAATAATGGTACTGGCAGCATCGATCCTTGCCATAAGCACAGTCGCTATGGGTGAGGATAGTCATAAGGCGATAGCTCAAGATCTCATAAATTTGGTAGAGAAAAATCCGGAAATAGGGGACATGCTGGAAGAGTCTATCGCAAAAGCTAAAGAAATAAATCCCGATCCCCAAACAAATCCTGTTCAGAATTTATCGGACTACTATGATTTTATAGACAGTGCGTCTGAGCTTATCCCGCAAGATGTACTTGATGATCCGGCCAATCTCACACGCGACCAAATACTGCAAAGCATCTGCTACTTCTATTATCTGGTTGACCAGCCCCTGCCGGAATTAGAAAACAAGGGTCTGTTCGACAATACAATTCAGTACTATGAGCCATTTTCCTCATGGCTGCGTGATTTTGCCGATTCGTGGGGAATGTTCCTTGATACTGAAGAGTCATGGAATAATGAAACATATCAGCAGTTTTATGACGATCCAATCTACGGTTTACAGGGACCGTGGTACGAGTCTCCATCTAACTGGAGCACTTTTAACCGGTTCTTCTCCAGATATCTGGCATCGGCTGATCAGCGGCCTATCAATTCGTCAAACGACACGAGTGTCGTTGTTTCGCCGGCTGATTCCGTCCCCGAGGGAACGTGGGCAATTGACAACAACTCAACCATTCAGGTGGATGGCGGATTGCAGATCAAGCTTGTGCGCTATTACAATATTGAGGATCTGCTTGGCAATGACAGCGAGTACAAGGATGCTTTTGCCAACGGCGTGCTCACCCACACCTTTCTGGATGTAAATGACTACCACCGCTATCATTTCGCCGTGGGTGGAACGATTGTGGACAACAGGTCCATAACGCAAAATGTGGCTTTAGAGGTTAAATGGAATTCAACAGGAAAGAAATATGATCCAATCGATTCGACGGGCTGGCAGTTCTCTCAGACTCGCGGTTACGTAATTGTAGATACGGGAGAATACGGCCTGGTGGCGCTCATTCCCATGGGCATGGCCCAGGTGTCTTCCGTCAACTTCGAGAAAGGCGTTGTTGTTGGATCCGAATATGAAAAGGGCGATATGCTCGGCAATTTCCTGTTCGGAGGATCAGATTTCGTTATGCTCTTCCAGAAACAGGCAGGATTCGAAATGACGGCGACGCCCGATGTTCATATTCTCATGGGCGAGAAGTATGGAGTGATGAAGGGGACAGCTGAGTAAAAAAGGCCAGTGACTGGACCGAATTCAGAGCCAAATTGCGGCGGCGCCCAGAATGCAGCGGGTTGCCATCGCCCTTTTTTTCTCGAATCCATGCGAATCGAGAATCCGGCCCCACGCGCGCGGGGCTGCGAGAGTACGCCCCCATGAAAGGGCCACCGGTATTCTCAGATTTTTTTAGTCTTTTTAATTGCATGCGATTATAATAATATTACCTCAACGGAATCGCCGTCTTCCAGCCCCAGTGCTCGCAGTTTTACGGGCGCGATGACCTCGATCAATTCCGGAGGATAGCGGCTTTTCTCGGGCCGGACCACAGCGGCATCGATGCCGTTTAATTTGATGCGGTAGCACTTGCACTCGCCAAAATTGCGGCCCTCCTCAGCGAAGCCCTCGATTTTGATCGCCTGCCTCTCTGTCGGGAAGGGCTCCTCCAGCAGCACATTCAGGGTGCCGGGGAAGGGGACGAAGCCCAAGCTCTCCAGGAACTGGCGGCTGTAGCCCTCACGGGTGAGGAAGTACTGGGCCTGACCGAGACCTGATAGGATTTTTCCGCGCATGAATTCGACCTGCTGCTCCGATATGTTCCTAATATTATGATAACCGGTCAGCAAGAAAAGCATGCCCTTCTCAGCGATCTTAACCTTACGGTCGGAGGGCATGGAGTTCGTAATAACAATTATCTTCCCAGAACAGATTCCAGGGTCTGGAGATCCTTTTTGGCATCATCGGTGGTATAGTCCAGAGGAACTCCCCTTTCGGTTAGCAGCAATTTGACCGAGAAAAATATGGGTGCTGGTGGCAGGCGGATGGCTCGCGGCAAGGAAGCCAGAAGGCCAGGGGGAGCGAGAGGAAATCCGGGCCTTGTTGCGGGGGAGGCTGGAAGCTGGACTGGCCGAGGCCGCAGTCCTGGCAACCCCGTCCAGTCAGGATACAGATATTGGCATGTTGTCTGCATGGTCGAGGGCACGAAACGCAACTTGTGGCAGGGAGCTGAAAGAAGATGAGATAGCGAGGAGCTGGAAAGGGCACAGATACGGGAGGAGGAGCTGCTGATTGAAAAGTCACATCTCGAAGACCTGTCACTCCCGGGCCGCCCGGGTGAGCCAGGGAACTTTGCAGGCCATCCAGGAGAGCATCCAGCTAGGCCAGAAGTGGCTCTTCCCCGGCCAGAGCTCCGGGTACCTGAGCACCAAGACGGTACTCTGGACCATAGACCGGCTGGCAGAAGAGGCAGGGATCCAGGATGGTCTCGCGCCGGCAAAAGCTCTCCCAGAGGAAGGTCACGCCCCATATCCTCAGGCACAGTCATGTGGTGAATACGCTCACGGCCGGCGTGCCGGTGCCCATGATTCAGATAGCCGGGTGGGGCACAAGAGGCTATAGATCTACGCCACTGTGGCGCCGGCCCCTGGTGAAGGAGGCGTATGATCTGCATGGATCTAAAAGCGGCTCGATTTAGGGAGGATGTGCGTATAACCTGCAGGTCTTCCGGCCCATTTTCTCTTTTGGCTTGGATGGTCACAAATTCGGTTCTGGCAAACAACTCATTCTAAACACTATGGAATGATTTATCGACGATTGCCCGTTATCGGAAAATCGCAACCCATCACCCCAAAATATGAAATAAAACCTGGAGCGCAACATCAGACATTACGAGGGCGAAAGCATATTTATAAAAACATCATGGGCTCTGATTCTGCCCTGGGAGGATGCATATTAAAGTACGTACAACTTGCATTTAGCCCATAGCCACAAACCTTTTAATCAGAACTATGAATGAACACATGGATGGACGCCCGACGGACGCCACATTAGGCGTACATTAATGGAGGACTATCATGAAAATTGCCTGTTTGCTTGGCGTATCGAAGTACAAGGCTATAAACGAATTACAGTCGTGTGAAAATGACATTGCTTTAATGAACTCCGTTTTGAATGCTACAGACGAGTATGATCAGATTTTGTGCATAGACGGCAACCAAGAGAGTTCCAAGGTTAAGCAGCAGCTTGTCAGTTTCTTTACTCAATATCAAGGCCAACAAATCGATCAGGCGCTCTTCTATTATACGGGTCATGGTGATTTTGATGGAAAGGAGTTCTCTTACCTTTTGAGTGATTATGATCGTTCTCGCAAAAAGCAAACCGCAATCGGGAATACTGAGTTAGACAATTGGATTCGACTTCTTGAACCTGCATTGACTGTCAAGATCATAGATGCATGTCATGCAGGCGTTCAATATATCAAAGACCCGGACGTATTCGAGGATTTCCTTAAATCGACTCCTAAGTCATTCAATTCATGCTATTTTCTGTTTTCGTCATTGAAGGAGCAATGCTCGTATCAAGATGATAAGCTAAGCGATTTTACAAAATGTGTAGTAGAGTCTATCTCAGACTTCGCGGGAACTGAGATGCGATTTAAAGACATTATCGATTACGTCTCAGACTACTTTGATGCCAACTCCAAACAGACGCCGTTCTTCATCACTCAAGCCAAAAGCACCGAACTATTTACTCTTGTTGACCGTTCTCTTAGGGAGAGAATTCGTGGCCATTTGAGCACCTACTGTCCAATGCCATCCGAAAAGGCGGAAACTGACCATAGCATCACACAGAATTTTTCGCTACTAGACTTAGTAAAAGCAGATTCAGAGAAATATTGTTCAAAAGAAGAGGTTCTCAGTACATTGAAACATTGCCAGACATATTTGTCAGAAAAGAAATATAATGATGATACATATGATCTCTATGACATTGAGGTTGCAGATCTACCAAGTATAGAAAGTGAAGTGCCGCGGATAGTAAACATAGGCAAATGGCTCTCAGAAAATAAGAATGACTATTTTGCAGAGCCTACCTTCCGAAGTGAAGACTACGATGAGGAGATACAAGTACCTGTGAGATGTGAAGGAAGTGGGATCTTTGGTGCCGCCGCCTTTCTCACATCTGTGTCACCACAATATGAAACCAAAACTGTAACGCTGAGCCGGAATGTGGTAAGAGGCTTCCGTTTAACCCAGGAAACCGATTCATCCGCCTTTAGAATCACGGCTAAACCAAAATTCCTGAATCTCAGCTGGCACGATTGTCATATAGCCTTCGTCTTTTCCAAGATTGAAATTAGGTTCTTTTATCTCTTTAGTACCTTTCGAGAGCAAAACTGGGAAAAACGTAATCGACAGCCGGAGGAAAGCTGGCGAACCCTTGTAGCTTCGCTAAAGAATGAGATGGTAGTTGATGATGCCCTGCGGCAAATCATAGAGACGTTTGAAAACTATATTATGGAACCAATTAAAAGTAAATACTTGATGCAAAGCAGGTGCGGAGAACAATAGAACGGGGTGAGTCGTGGTAATAAAGAGAGACGAAGTTGGATCAACTAAATGGGATAACCATCAAAATCGGGCTGTGGGTGAAGACTACTGAAAATCATCACGAAAATCGAACGCATGAGATTCATTTTGACAGTAAACATAGATTGCGTCACATATTAGCACTTTTCAATAGATCACGTACGCGACCAGAATTTCTGATTTTAGATATAATCAGAAATCGTCCGAGTAGATTTCCGAAAAATGTATCTATTTGAACTACTCTAAATGGATGTGCATGACGATAAAGTTGGCTGCCGTGGTCTTTGTGCTGGCCATGTTAGCAATACCTACAGTTGCTGATAATGTAGATCGATGGATTCGGGATCTAAATGATACGAGTCCATCAGTACGAGAGACTGCTGCATCCGCCCTTAAGGAACTTAACGACACAAGAGCCGTAGAACCACTTATCCTGGCCCTTAAGGATGAAGACACTGATGTCCGATCAGGGGCTGCAGAGGCACTCGGCAAGCTAGGTGACACAAGAGCCGTAGAACCACTTATCCTGGCCC
>JBAQXX010000114.1:0-8476 GCA_049299735.1 Methanothrix sp.
GAGGATAGATTTGACGTTCTCTGCGGAGCGCCTGATGTTCCTCGGTACGGCATCATCGCTCATAATACGTTCTAATACCTCAACGCATTGCTTAAGGACATTTTCAGCTGTCGTAGAATCACCACCCATGTTTCTGGGAAAAAGGTTAATGACGATATTCGTCTTAATCAGTTGAGCAATGATGATATGGTCGTTGTATTTAAACGTATGTGGCACGTAGGTGATTAGACATGGATGAGGATGAAGTTCTTAGCAAGATAACCAGACTTCTGGAGCAGGGGTGTACTATGCTGGCCACACATCATGACTGTGGCGCACCTCTTTTTCGTTGTCAAGGTGAGGTCGTCTGTCCGGTCTGTTCTTTTGCCGAACAACCCGATTCGCCGGCAAGGGCCTTGCCTTCTCGCTTACCTGAGTCGGGATTGGACGAAAAATCAAATTTTGATCGCGCACATTTGCAGGAGAAAGGGGAAAATGATGACGAGGAATTGAGGGCTGCAATAGGCAATCTGCGTGCTTCTCTCTTGCAGAGGCTGCGAGAGCTTACGGTAGCTCTAGATGACGGTCCTGATCTGGATAAGCTGAAAAAGCAACTGGACTGCCTGGAAGGATTGCTGCGGGTGTTTCGATCCTTGCAGGAGTGATCTCTCATCTCTTCGTTTTATACCGACCCAAATGCAGGAAATCCTGGATCTCCACTGGAAATAAAGGGGTTGATCAATTGATAATAAAAATCTTTAGTAAGTGTGGTATACCTCCAGTTTTATTTCCTCTTATCATGGCGATGTTCTGCATCACAGGCTGCCTGGAGCAGTCTCCCGAGCTCTCTGTGACGTCTTCTGTGCCACAGGATCAATCGGCAAACCCTGCTTTGCAGATGGATTTTGATGCAGAACTGCGAAGCGATCTCTTTGGTGTGCGGGGCAATATTATGCTACCCGGCAATAGCTCTCTTGCGTATCTCATGCTCAATGCTTCCCTTTGTAAGGGAGACAGTGTGCTATTTAATACCAAATACCTGCTGATGCAGCTCGATCCGAACCGGGATTACAGCTTTGAGATCACCAAGAATGTAAAAATTCCGGCGGGAGAATATGATTGTACTCTGGAAGCTAAGGGTCCTCAAGGCGTTTTGGCTGAAGAGAGCAGAAGAATCACCCTTGTGTCCGGGCAAGAGCCGGTTTTCGAGCAAGTACCATGGCCGGTGGATCTGGATGAAGAAGTCTTCCGGCAAGAAAATGAGGATGTGCGATCTAAAGAGGAGAGCACTGTGCAAGAAGAGATCTCAAAAGATTTGGCGGGAAAGAAAGACCCTGCTGTTACGGCAAAGAGAGCATCCACCAGTGCGGGTGGCTCTTTGCAGGCATCGACGACCTTGTCCAGGGGGAATGGAACATTCATGGGCAGCATCACCTCGAAAAAGTACCATCGTCTGGACTGTCGCTATGCTCTCAAGATAAAGCCGGAAAACCGTATCTACTTCCAGAGTGTCGAGGATGCAGAGGGGCAGGGCTATCTTCCCTGCAAGAGCTGCAATCCCTAAAAATCACCTATGAAAACGCAGGACAGGCCGGGAGCCTGGGGCGGGCAGGCCGTATTGGCCCGATCGATCCTCTCCTCCGGATAGCCCAGATCGGTGAGAGCGGCCACCTCCCTATGCAGGCCCAGCGATTCCAGGTATCGGCAGAGACCAGGCAGGTTTGTGCCTTCATCCGTAAGCAGAAAGACGCATTTTCCCCGGCGCAGTTCAAAGGCTATGGCATCCGGGTCCAGGCTGCGGCCATGCACCGTGATGGGAACCACTTTTATCTGACTGATTTTTAGGCGGGCACAGGCCACTTGCAGGCTGGAGATGCCGGGGATTACCCTGCCTTTGAGATATCCCAGGCCGGAGAGCATGGGGTCGCCCGTGCTCAAAACCACTGCATCCTCCGCAAGGTCTTGCAGCTTCTTGTAGTCCTCAATGACTCTGACTGTAGAGCCCGGATTTATGTGCTCTCTGACCAGATCGATGGCTCTCTTTGATCCGTAGATGAGACTGGCCTGGGCTACGGCCTGTGCAGCCTGTGCTGTCAGCATCTGCGGGCCGGCGCCTACTCCTACTATGATCATGATTTTGCCTGCTCCATATTTGCCTTGTTTCTCTTGCCAGCGTTATGATTCATCTATTTCCTAGTACTAATTCGAGTTCTGCTTTATGGCACATCTGCCAGGATGTTTCCATCTTTGTGCAGCAGGACGATGCGAGTCTCAGGCAGCTTCTCTTTGGCCATCTGCAAAGCCTTGGCGATGTTCTGATGCTTCGGCTCCATCTCAACCATCTCGGCCACGGTGCCATAGCCTGTTTTATCCAGGATCTGGGGCCAGGCCCATTTGAGAATGAGGGCGGGCAGTCCGCAGAGGATGCTCTCCTGGTCTTTCTCGAATTCCAGACGGTCGAGCTGGCTTCCCATAAGCACAGCTTTGTGATCGGGAAAGAGAATGCGTCCGAACTTAAGGCCCGTTCTGCCTGTGGTAACGAGCACCTTCTTGGTCATTTTTAGCTCCCGGGTCCGATCGCCGATGAAGTGATCGTTCCAGGGTTCCACAAAGCCGGTCGAGCCCAGGATGGAGAGCCCTCCCATTATGCTCAGGCGTGGGTTGAGTGTCTTAGTGGCCAGCTCTTCTCCGCGGGGAATTGACAGTTCCACTTCTGCACCTGTCAGGCCCGTCTCTTGCAGAGCCTGCCGGATGGCCAACATGATCTGCTTTCGGGCCGACGGGCTGATGGCGGGCCTTCCCACTTCATCGCATAGTCCCCTGGCTAAAATTCTGCCTACTCCCTTTCCTGCGGTGAGAGTCGTCTCCTCTGCCTGCTTGGCCTGGGCCGCAATCTCCAGGCCGGCAGTGACATCGAATTGATGGTCGCCGCCATCTTTAACGGCTATGCAAAAGCCGCCCTTGGCAACGACTGGCAAGGATACCGGGATGCCGGCCAGGGTCGCGACCTCCAGGTTATGGACCGATCCTTTCAGGGAGAGCACGGCTCCCTTGCAGGCTCCCGCGGCGGTCGTTCCTGTGGTCAGACCGCGTCTGCAAAGAAGGCCGCTGGAGAGGATGACCCATCTGCCGCTCTGGATCTTCTGCAGTGCCTGAGGATCTGGGCAGAGCTGGATCCAGGAGGCGGGAATGGCAAAGCCGGTGACCGGATCCTTGACGGTATCTTTGCCGGTTTCAGTGCATAGCTCGGGCATAAGCATTTATGATCTCGTTTATGGCCGCGACGGCGATGGGGGTGCCTCCGCGCGTGCCTGCCGTGGATATGGACGGCACATCGATATCTCTCAGTCGCTCTTTGCTCTCCGCTGCATTGACAAATCCAACGGCAGCGCCTATGACCAGTTGTGGCAAGACCTTTCTCGACTCAATGAGGTCGCACAGCGTGAGAAGAGCAGACGGCGCATTTCCTATTACAATTATGGATCCTGAGAGCTTCTCTTGCAAGGCCATGACCCCGGCCGAGGTGCGGGTAATACCCCGCGCCGCCGCCAGATCATCTCCCTGGCCGATAAAGGTCTCAATGGGGCTATTGTGGCCCTTTTTTAAGACTCCTGCTTGCACCATCTTTATGTCCACGAAAATGGGCGCTCCCTTTTCCAGGGCCTGCAGGCCTGCTTCACCTGGCCGGCCATGAAATCTTAAAATATCGGCTACGCTGGGATCGCCGGTGGCAATGACACATCTCTGCTTGATCTTATCCTCGAAGGTGTCATCTCCAATCATTTCCGAGATGATCCGCCGGCTCTTTCTGCTTATCTCCAGGGCTTCGGGGGTTGTAGCCCCAATATCCGTGTAATCTTCCATCATAGGAAATCAGCTCGAATAACTCTAGTAGCAGTATTTGCTCTCATATCCTCGTTTGGTGATTATCCTTCCTTCTTCTATATGGGAATTGGCGGAGGCGACAAGCAGAGTGAAGCGAAAACCGGCTGGCTTTGCGGCCAGCAGATCTTCTGCTGTGAGAATCGTGATATTTTCTTTCTCTCGGGCCACATCTTGGGCCAATACAACTGGTCGCATCGGGTCGACCCCTTCCAGCAGAGGGGCAATCTCCTGTCCTTTTACATTGTAGGCCACCACGGCAAAGCCTGCGCCTGCCAGCGCACAGAGTCGTGCCGGATCATGGGCCGAGGAGAGCAGGGCGAAGTCGTTAACCAGAGGCGCGCCAGCTCTTGCGGCCACAGAGGAAAAAGCGCTGACACCGGGAGAGATGTGCACGGGCAGAGCGTCCTGACCCAGGATTCTCCAGCTGGAGCTGAAGATGCTCGGGTCGCCGCCCGTGAGGATGGATGCCTTGCCTCCGGATGCTGCCGTTTGCTTAGCCTCTTTTAGGCGGGCTGCCATTCTCTCCGGGCAGGTGCCGCTGTGAGCGACCTTCCGGGCTGAAGAGAGATCGCCAATCAATTGCAGGTATCTCTCCGCCCCGTAGATTTTCTGCGAAGCCCGTAAGATACTCAGCGCTTCCTGGGTCAGATTGCCGGGATCGCCCGGGCCGATGCCCACCAGGTTTACGGCTGCCTCTTTACAAGCAGATCCCCGGAAGGTGCCCCGGCCAAGGATGATGACCAAAGAGGTCATATTGATCCTCTCTCGCAGGCTCTCCTCCTCCTGCAGCTTTTCTGAGCTCGTGTAAAATATCTCTTCTGCCTCGCGACCGACGTTTTTTGCCACCAGGACATCTCTGGCCCCGCAAATATCCAAAGCGCGCAGAAGCTGCCAGTCGCGTCTCTTGCTTTTGGGATTATAGAGGGCTACGGGCATCTGCGTTTCGGCAGCCAGGCGAAGGCGCCCCTCTATCTGCAGCCAGGGTGTGAGCAGATCGCTGAGGCTGATCACGGCCGCACACTCGCGAAAAGCGAGGCCTGCGCAGCAGGAGGCGGCAGTAAAAGAGGTGACACCGGGCACAATCTCGACTGCACAGGGATTTTCGGCCAGCTCCAGGCCAAGACCGGCCATGCCGTAGACATTGGGATCCCCGCTGCTCACCAGTGCCACAGACCCCTGCTCCTGGAGATCGACCGCCGCAGCGACTCGATCCACCTCTCTTCCCATGCCGCTGGAGAAGACCTGTTTTCCCGGCAAAAGATCGCTGATCAGATCCAGATAGGGCTTATATCCGACTACGAAGTCTGCAGAGCGTATGGCGTTTGTGGCGTCGGCGGTGCGAAGATCCGGTGAGCCGGGGCCGATGCCCACAATAGAGAGTTTATTCTCCGATGGCAACTGTTACCCTCCCGTAGGCTTTCTTGGGAAAAATGAGCCTGGTCGCGAGGGCCAGGACGGCCGGCTCGGCCACGCCGCTGAGGCCCAGGTCCCGGGCCCGCGATGGTGTGCCGGGTGCTTGAGAATTGAGTGCTTCCCTGGAGAGGCAAATCATCTCCTTCCCCAGGATGTCAGCTGCCTGCAGCATGCCCTCTTCCTCGCTCTTCAGCCAGGCAGTGGCCAGGATGGCTATCTCATCTCGCCTTCTGCCCACCTCTTTTAGTGCCTCATCGATGGCCTGCAGCACCTCAGGGGCGCTCACGCCCTTCCTGGCGCCGATGCCCACAACCAGGCCCCTTTCTTTCAAGACGGCCACATCTTCATCCACTACTACAATCTTGGGCCCCTTCAGCCTCAAGACGGGAACGTCCTCTTTGAGGAAGGCCAGGTTGACGGCCTTGGAGGACTCTTTGTTGACGGCGGCGGCGCCTAGCCGCTCTGCCACCTCTTCCAGGCAGGGCCGGCCGGAGGCGTCGGTGGCGGTGGTGATGGCTGCATAAAGGCCGAGTTGAGACGCCAGGAAGCGCGCCAGCTCATTGGCTCCGTGATGGCCTCCCACAACCGGCACGGCGCAGGAGAGAGAGGAATCTACGGCTACCAAGGGCCTGTCCGTCCACTTATTGTCGAGGTGGCGGCAAAGGCTTCGCACAACTATTCCCACCGCCATGACCGCCACCACCAGCTCGTATCTCTCCAGCATCATCTCCAATTTCTCTTTCTCGTAAAGGACAATGGTGGGTGAGTAGCGCTCCTGCAAAGCCAAGGCTATCTTATCTGCTTTCTCTCGGTCTCTGGGAAAGGCCAGGATTGCTACCGATCTCTGTATAGGTGAGACCTCCGAAATCCGGTTCTTGTCACCACGCCGCCCACCAGGATGAGAGCACTCTTGTTTATGCCGGCCGACTCTACCTTTTCGGCGATGTCAGCAAGGGTTCCCTGCAAAACCATCTCATCCGGCCAGGAGGCATGGTAGACTACAGCCACGGGAGTGTCGTCCGGCCGGTCCAGGTTATCTACAATGTCCCGGATCTTATCAATGCCGAGGAATATGGCCATGGTCGTGTTGTGGCGGCTCAAAGCTGCCAGCTCGTCCTTCTCCAGGGTGGTGCCGGCAGGTCTTGTCACAATCAAGGACTCTGAGACTCCTTTCAGTGTGAGCTGCGTTTTCAAGGCAGCTGCCGAGGCAAAGAGGGAGGAGACGCCGGGCACGACCTCTACCTCCACTCCTGCTTCTTCCAGCGGCTTCATCTGCTCGAGTATGGCGCCGTAGAGCGACGGGTCGCCGCTGTGCAGCCGCACTACCTTCTTGCCCTCTCGAAGGGCGTCTACGATCCTGGCAGTGGTCGTTTCCAGAGAGACGCCGTTGCTGTCCAAGGTCTCTGCTTTCAGGCCTTCCAGAAGAGCGGGATTGACCAGAGAGCCGGCATAAACCACAATGTCCGCTTCCGAGAGTAGCCTTTTCCCTTTGACGGTGATGAGATCCGGGTCTCCCGGGCCTGCCCCCACAAAGTAAAGCTTCATCTCCGCCTCCGGGCTAAAAGAACGGAAAAGTAGTTGCTTCTCTCCGGCATCTCATCTCTGATGATACTTTCCTGTGCAGTGCAGAGCATTGTTCCCAGCACAAACTCATCAAATCCCCGGTCGCGAAGCTCTTCTGCCAGCTTCCTGGGATGGGTGGCTTTTATCCTGATAACCATGTCAACAGGCGAGCCGTCCGATACCTCGAAGGATCCTTCCAGTGGTGCGGCAAAGCGCGAGGCCAGGGTAGGCACCACGCCCACGCCGGGAATGGTCTGGATCTCAATATGGGGATGATTTTTGCGGATCATTCTCTCCAGGTGGCTGAAGGTGGAAAAGGTATTGACATCTCCGATGCAGGCGAATCCGGCCTGGCCGGAGGCTGCTGCTTCTGCCACAGTGTCCGCATTATTGAACCATATTCTCTCCAGCTCATCTTTATCCTCGATCATGGGAAACTGCAAGATCTCGGGACTGCAGTGGGCCCTGGCCAGCTCTGCAGCCATCTCTCCTGGCACAAAGACCTTTGTGCAGTTCTTCAGGGCTGCTGCGGCTTTGATTGTCATAAGCTGCGGGTCGCCCGGTCCAAGGCTGATGCCGATCAACATTTACCAATCACCATGAAGATGGGGTTTACCGGTTTCAGGGCAATGTCTCCCCCTAAATCGTAGCCCCTTGCGATATGAATCTGGATAAGCTCCTGAAATATTCCGGCCTCTTTCATCAGCTGCGCCAGCCGGGCGGCTATGCCCAGCCGCGCCAGGTCGGCCACAATTACGCAGCCCGGGGCAGCTTTTTCCAGGATCAGAGGCAAAAACTCATCTATGTCGCGCGTGCCGCCGATAAAGCACCGGTCCACCTCGGGAAGATCGGGCAAAACGGCAGCGGCATCGCCCAGGAAAAATTCCCCATTCGGGACCCTAGTCCTGCACATTTGCACTGCCTCCTCACGCCGGTCAATGCCATAGATTTTGTCGGTGTAGCGAGAGGCGGCCAGGGATACGGCCCCTGAGCCGCAGCCTACGTCCAAAAAGACCTGGCCGCTCTTTATGTCCAGCTTTCCCATGGCGATGTAGATGTTCTCCTCTTGCGTCGCCGTACCCGGAAGCTTCATGACTTTGTGGAGACACGGGCTGGAATAAAAGGTTAATGCAAGTAAACTTTTCTGGAGTTAAATTAAGCAAAAACGATTCTCTTCTCCTCCTCAGAAAGCCGGGTCCTCCTCTTGGCCATCGTTTTGGTCAGCCAAATCGAAGTATCCGGAGATGCGCACAATGTCCATCCGGGAGATCCGGTAAGATCCGCCCTTTCTCTCCAGAGGGGGATTGATCTCGATATCTCGCAGGGAGAGGCCTGTCTCTCCGGCGTTGTATCTCTGGAAGATCTGCCCCCAGGGAACCAGGTGCGCGCTCCTCGCTTTTCCGGCACCGTAGCGCAACTCCACCGCTAAGATGCCCTGCCTTCCCGAGCGGGTGATGAAATCCGTCTCGCGCGTCATCTGGTGCGCTCCGGCGGCCAGGCTGAAGTGCTGCTTGAAGTAGAGCGACTTCGTCTTACGTGCATCCAGGCTCTTGCATTCGATGGCCAGATAGTACTCGGGAATTTTCGAGTCTACCAGTATGTCCATAAACTGGGCGGAGAAGCGCGATTGCTTGAG
>JBAQXX010000115.1:0-12532 GCA_049299735.1 Methanothrix sp.
CGGCCCACCGTCTCCCGCGCCGAGGCCCGGCCCCCGCCCCGGTGGTCGCGCAAGCCGTACTTCATCTGGTAGGCATAATCGGCGTGCCCAGGCCGGGGTTTGTCGCGCAGAAGATCGTAGGCAGATGAGTTTGCATCCTTGTTCCAGACGAGCAGGGAGATGGGGGTGCCCGTGGTCTGCCCATCGAAGATGCCGGAGAGGATTTCAACGCGGTCCGCTTCCTTTCGGGCTGTAGAGGCGCGGCTCTGGCCGGGCTTTCTCCGGTCCAGCTCCTTCTGAATATCCGCCGCGTCCAGGGCTAGGCCGGCCGGGCAGCCGTCCACGACCACGCCCACGGCTCTTCCGTGCGACTCGCCCCAGGTGGTGATGCGAAATATGGTGCCAAAGGTGTTTCCGGACATAATTGGCCCTCAAATGCCGACTTTTGCCTTAAGCTTGGAGATATCGCTTTCGATCCGCTTCAAGCGATCATCCAAGGTCTCCTTCTGCTCACTAATCTCATCAATAATCGCCTCGCGATTCTCGTCCAACTTGGCTGTTACTTCTTCTCGTGAGGTCCGTATCTCAGAGACTATATCGACTCGAGTTTCCTCCATTTTAGCAATTGTTGAATCTTGTTTTTCCAGCATTTTCTCCTGCTTCCTATCAATGCGCAGAAGGGCAGGAATGCCCTTGTTTAATTGCTCCACCATAGAGACATGAATAAAATCTTCAACAGACATCACATAGCCATGATACTCTTCGAAGAGAGTACATGAAACTTCGGAGCCTTCCGGTCTGCTCTCATCGACAAAACACCTGAAACCTTTTAGCTGCCCTTCATCGCCCTCTATCAGAGCTACAACCATTTGAAATCCCTGCTCAAATCGGTTGTTTGCAGAAAACCGACGACATCCAAGCTCAATTGCTTTGTGAAGCAAGAAGACCCGATAGCCGACCTCGTGGACCTTGCTTCCCAGTATCTTAGCTTGCAGCTTCATTTGCATATAATCTACAAGTGATTAGTTATATACTCAATGGATGTCAAAAAATAGAGAGGTCAGCGAGAAGGTTGTACGCACTTAAACGTCACATTTTCCCGCCGATCATCCTTCCGGGTCACTCTTCTGTTGATGCATCACCGCCAATCTCAGTCTGGGGAAAGATGTTGTTGATCCAACAGAGGGCCACCAGAGATGTCCCATAATTTTTCTGCACCTGGAGGTAGTCGATGGCGTATGTTGGCTCAGAGAATTGATATTCACTGGCATTGTACCTTCTGTTCACCTATAACGAGAAGATTCGTGATGTGATTGACACCGTAGCGAAAAAAGTAGTCCTTATTTTGGGTCGTTTCACAGATACAAGAAAACCCGTACTTATTGCGATCAAAGATAAACTTCGAGATCTTGATTATCTACCCGTATTGTTTGATTTTAAACTGCCGGCTGAAAGAAACACTGTTGAGACGATTACATTGCTTGCCAGTTTGTCACGTTTTATTATCGCAGACATTACAGATCCTCTGAGTGTCCCTCAGGAACTGGGGTCCATATTATCGGGGTGTTCCTCGGTTCCTGTTAAGCCGATATTACAAGAAGGGTATGAGCCATGGGGAATGTATGATGCCATAAAGTGCCGTCCTTCGGTCCTTGAGTTGTACTATTATCCAGATGTGAATGAATTACTGGCTTCTCTCAAAGAGAGGATTATTGTCCCGGCTGAAGAAAAGGTAAGAGAGATGAATTTGGGAAAAATTACATAAACATTTTGAGACGCACATGCATCGATGCTACAAGTTATCCATAGTGTATTATACAATATCTAGGCCAGTATAAGACCCATAATATTTTTATAAATATGCTTTCGCCCTCGTAAGGCCTCTGGTGTTGCGCTGCGGATTCTGCAGCGCCTTTCTGATTCAATGATGCGGGTAATTCGAAAACAAGCAATTGTCGAAAATATATTCCATAAAGCATGGAATGAGCGAATGGACAAAAGCGGTTTAGGCCTAATCCATGAAAGGATGACATCTCTATAGGTTATACACATACAGGGGAAAACCCATACATAAACAGGACTCATCTTGCGCGAAAACAAAGGGGAAAGAGTCTCGCATGAGCATGATACTCAACGGCTGAAGATCGACCCCTTCCGCATATTGAGGGAGGAAAATGGAACGCCGCAAGAGCCCGCCGGGCGTTTCATCGCCCGACTTGCCTTGACCACAAGCCAGCCATTTTCGTCAGCCAGAAAATGCAATCTTCGCGCCCTTTCGCGGCTCGCGCGCGAAACCTTGGTCCACTCGAAGCCGCGAAAACCAATGCTATTTTACGCCCTCAGTGCCCTGGCAATCAGCGGCGCCACCGAGACCGTGCTCACGCCCTTGTCCAGGGTGTCTGTAGCCAGCACCGCCTCCACTCCGGAGCGGTAGAGCTTGAGTATCGCCGAGCCGGTCAGGACGGGATGCACTGCTGCCAAAAAGACGCTACGCGCTCCCTGCTGGCGCAGAAGCGCTATGGCCGTGGCCATGGTGCCGCCCGTGGCGATCATGTCGTCAAAGATAACCACGTCCCTGCCCTTAACCGCCACCTCCTTGGGGGCCATGGAGACCTCCGTTCCTGAGAGACGGGTCTTTTGCAGGTAGTCGGAGTCGCAGCCAAGACAGGCCGCGGCGGTTTTGGCCATGGCCATCGCACCCTTGTCTGGAGATATGACCAAAGTATCCTTGAGCCCCATGCTTCCGACCCGCTCCGCTAAGAGAGACGTCGCATCCAGATTCACAATGGGGCACTGGAAATGGGCCATAATGGACGGAGCATGAATGTTGACCAGATGGACTCGACCGTTCTGCAAAAAGGGATTCAGGGCTGTGGCCACCGCCCGGGCGGTCATGGGCTCGCCCGGCTTGAAGATCTTGTCCTGGCGGGCATAACCGAAGTAAGGTATGACCACAGAGACATGGCGGCCCTGGCAAACATCCAGAAGCTGCAAGAGATAGACCAGGTCTTGATCGGTGGGTGTAGACTGAATTATCACAATCTCATCATCAAGCTGAGTCACAATTTGCGTATACGATTCGCCATCGGGAAATGTCTTGTAATCGCAAAGAGCAAGCGTTTCATTTAAAGTTGTAGCCACCCGGCCAGCAAGAAGCTGGGAGGCGGGCCCTCCAATAATCATCAAAAATCACCTTTAGCTTCCAACTACCTTCATTCTGAACTTCACAGTGGGCGTGACAATGGACCCAATGGCCCGCACGTCTCTGCCAATTTCAACATCCTTCAAGAGCTCGAAGAAATTTCCGGCCAGCATCAAAGAACGGATGGGCTTGGCCTCTTCTCCCGGCGCAATAAGAAAGGCATTTTTTGCCTCTACAGAGAAGTCGCCGGAGATGGGATTGGCAGTGTGAGCACCGATGAGGCCGTTTACCAGAAGGCCTTTCGTCTCTGCCAGAAGATCCTGGGCATCAGAGGAGCCGACAATGAAATTTCGGCTTCCCACGCAGGGAACATCGGAGTATCCGGAACGAACGGCATTACCGGTAGATCGTACGCCTTCCTTTCCTGCCGTGTAGCTGTCGTAGAGATAGCCCTTTAAAATGCCCTCCTCAATCAGGACCGTCCTTTGGGATGGCACACCTTCGCCATCAAAGGCCGAGGAATCCAAGCCCCCTGAGAGAAGTCCGTCATCGGCGATCACCAGGCTTTCTGGAGAGATCTTCTCGCCCAACCGTCCTGCAAGAGTGGATCTGCCCTTTTGCACATTGTCGGCGGCAAGAGCAGGAAGCAGGGTATAATCGAGCAGCTCAGCTACCGCCATAGGCCTCAAGAGCACATCAAAGGTTCCGCTCTCTGCCCGGCTGCCGCCCAGAGAAGAGCAAGCCAGCTTTGCCGCAGTGCGACCGACATCCTCCAGAGAGTACTGATAGCCTCGGGAGCAATAAAACTCGCCGCCTGTGGCCACATCCGCCGCCCTGGCAATGGTTTCCAGAGAGGCGTGCATGAGTGTGGAGGTTTCCACTAGCTCCATTCCCAGCGAGTTTATCACAAAACGTGTGCCGCAAATAGAGGCCACACTGCCGGATACAGGCTCCGCTCCCTTAACGGTCCTGCAGCCGGAAAGCATGCTCTTTGCAGTGTCAAGGCATTCCTCAGGACCGATTCGCTGCAAACGCAAATCGAAGATGCCCTCCGGACGCACCACCTTTTCGGGCAGAGGAAGAGAGCGCCAGGATTCGTCTGCACCTCTGGCCCGAGCGGATACAACGGCACTCTTGGCCACAAACTGCAATAGCGACATGTCGCTGGTACTGGAAAACCCCACGCCGCCTGCTATCACAGCCCGAAGACCCAGGCCGCGATGAAAGCTCTCGCTGGCCAGCTCCACGACATCCTTGCGCAAATCAATGTCTACCGAGCGGCCCATCACACCGTAGACTTCCGCCTGCTCCGCCCCCTCATGCAAGGCCTGGGAGAGGAGCTCATGTCCATAATTCAGGAGAGTGTCGATACTATCCGATATATCTGAGATCTTCATCCCCGCCCGCCTCATAAGGAGCTTGGGCTCGCTCCATCTCCTGCAGCTTGCCTATGATCTTCTCCATCTCCTTGGCCCGTTCCTCCAAAGCCTGCATGCCCACAACAATACCAAGAATGCCGGAGAGAATGCGCAGAACCTCGGAAGCGGCTTTGGGATCGACCAGATAACCGGAGGTCACCCCCATGAGACAGACGGCATCGATACCCCTAAGGGCCCCCAGGCCCAAGAGCAGTCCCGAGACGCCGATTATGCCCCCGCAGGGCTCATTCTCATGAAAGACGACCTCCTTTTGCTTCATCTCCTCCACAAGCTCGATACTGGTGGCCGCACCCATGACGGTGGGCTTGTCCACGAACTGGCCGGTACCGTAGCCACCCAGAGCATAAATCCTCTTTACATGAAAGCTCTGGGCTATGTCCAGGAAGATGCTGCAAAGTTCGTAGTGCCCCTCGTTGGTGGCACTCTGATAGTCGCCTATGAGAATGAGCAGATCCGGCTCATCGTTCTTGCCATGATAGGCATAGATCTCATTTCGGACCTGCTTGATGGTCCCGTCCTCTTTTACCATCACCTGGGGAGGAAAATGAGGGGAGTAGATCTCGATGATCTTCTCAGCCTTGAGCTCTTCCACCATGTGATCGGCTACTAGCTTTCCCACGTGGCCCACGCCCGGCAGACCCTCAATAAGAATTGGGTCCTTAAGGGTTACTTCTTTGATACGAGAAACCAGAGTCTCCTTCATTTTGCCTCCTGGCCGAGAGCTCTCCGATACCTGCCGTAAGGGTCATCAGGAGAGAATCTGGCGGGCTTAGTAATAGTAGTATGGCCCCCACAAGCTGAGCAGATATCCTTTAGGGTGTAGCGGCTACAGGCCGTACACCTCAGGATTTTGGATCTCATGCATCTCTAAGGAAAGTGCCTTCTCCGCCGTGCTGTTCTATGTATTTCACCACAGCCTGAGCAGACTTCTTGAGAACAGACTCCGCATGCTTGTAATCCGGCGCAGTTACATGAATGCGATAGCGTGGAGCTCCAATATAAGTTATGGAGAGCGTAGCATCTTTGTCTTTGCTGCGTTTGGCCTGTTTGAGGGCTTTACGGATGACATCCACGCCATCGGGTGCGGGAGAGGTGATATCCACATAGCCGCTGATATCAACCGAAGGTATCTTGACGTTATCCTTGGAGAGGCTCTCCAGCATCTTCAGATCTTCTTCAGTCAGGTCGACATCCTTCAGGGCATCGACTCCACTGATCGCCGCCTCCTCCATGGCCAGATAGAGGCTGTCGTACGCCGCCACCAGAACATCAGCGACACGCTTAACGTCCTCGGGCCGATCCTTGTAAGCCATCTCCAGCCATTTCCAGGCTTTCTGGTCCGCCTTCCACTCCTGAATCTTCTCCCGACGCTGATGCTCGTTCACGTCTTTTAGAGAGAGATCGATGTGGTGCCTGGACGTGTCTACATTCAATACCTTGCAGACGATCTTCTGCCCCTCTCGAACGTGGTCGCGAATGTACTTGATCCATCCGCTGGCCACCTCCGAGATGTGAATCAGGCCCTGCTTACCGGAATACTCGTCCATGGAGACGAAGGCTCCGAAGTCCACTACCTGAGTCACGGTGCAGACGACTAGAGATCCGAGCTCTGGCCAGCCCTCACGTTGCATTATAGATCACTCTAAGACTTCTACTACAGCAGTCTTGATCTCGGCCTTGCCGCCAGTGGGCTCTGCAAGCGTGCGCCCGCAGACCAGACATTTGACAACCGTAGAGGCATGAGCGAATATGACCTGCTCGTTCTCGCAGTCGTTGCACTTTACCTTGACGAACTTGGATGGCAAATTTATCCCTCCACCAGATCGAACTTGCCGGCTCTAAAGCCTGGGCGGTTGTGAGCCTTCTTGCAAGTGTTGCAGCGGTAGCGCAGGTTCAGCCTCTTGACGGGCTTGTCGCCGCCCGGCACTTTAGAGAACTTGCCCTGATTTCCTATACCGTTGGCACGCGCCTTCTGCCTCGTAATATGAGTCATCGAGGAAGCGCGACCTTTTCTCACCCTCTCCACCGTTTGGGGGGTATGCTTTTTGCAGAACGGACAGTAAGCGTTAAGCTTTTTTGGCATCTTCACAACGTATCATCTCTCAATCTTCACTTCAGAAGCTAATTTTTTGTTGCGCAGATTTCTGGCGTGAACGGCCGGGAGCACAGCCACATCATCCTTCCCGAGAAGGTAATTTCTCCCGTCAACTCCCACGAACAGAGGAACACTATCCAGCAACCGCACAATTTCGTATTCCCGAGATATATCTTTCTTGCCCGTTAAAGGCCTTTCGGTGTGAGCCACATGGGCTAAGATGACCTCGCGACCGGAGGCAATGGCTGAAAGCATCTGCCGGTAGATCCCCTCCTCCTCCTCTGTCATGCCCAGGAGGGCCTCTTCCCGAGAAGCGGATCTGGCACTGCGTAGCGCCCGGCGGACTATCTTTTTCACCCTCTGGTCGATGAGCTTATTGACGCTGTTCTTCTCGCTCTTGAGGGTATCTTGCAGAATCTGAGCCTCTACGCTGAAGGGGTCTCCTACCTGTGAGAGCTCCTGCCCCAAGCCGGCCAAATATATGCCCACCTGCTGGTAAAAGTCCTTATCCAGATGCTGAAGCTCCGCGGATTTGCGCTCCTCTCGAAGCGCATTGGCCAGATCCAATTATTCCACCTTCATGCCCCTGCGCAGGCCTGTTATCTGAGATCAAATAATATATAGATTAATGCTTTGTACGCGCCTCTCCCACGCCCCGCGCCATGAGAAAGACGGCGATATAGGCCGGAAGCTCCGTCGGACCCTCCGTCAGGTTGAAGCTTTCGCCTTTCATCTGAGTTTTGAATGGCTTTAAAATTTGCAGTGACACGACCTCATCTCCGAAGACCACGGCATCTTGCAGAGGATCGAAGTCGTCGAGGTCGCGAAGCGAGAGGGGCGTCACGCGCATTCCCGAGCCGCCGTGCAGGCTGCCGGGACAGCGAATCAGCCGGCGCACGTCGGCCGTCACCGGCTCGTCGGTCTCGCCCCGCTCCTCATCCAAATTGAAGCCCACCTTCACGCCCTCGCCGTCCAAGAACTCCACGAGAAGAATTTTCCAGATAGCGGCACTACCCCGAAAAAGGTCCAGATTTCCCCGAGAAATCTCATCCAATACATTTTCACCCTGCAGGCTTTTGTAAAAGCTGGCAGCCTTTTTTGGTCCGATGCCTTTTCGTTTTGAGAGAACCGCGATAGCCTCCGCTTCGTTCAAACAGCGCAGATCTTCGACAAAAGAGATGATAGATCGATTGATCCTGCCACCCCAGCCCGCCGCTCCCGCGAGGGGCGCACGCAGCCGAAAAGCCCGATCTTTCCCCCAGTCGCCCTCCATTGGGGCCATGTGGATGAACCGATCCATGGCCAGGCCCCGGCCCGCCAGATAGTCCACAATCTCGCGTCGCTCATCGCCGCCGAAACTAAAGACGCGCGGGTCTCGGACGTGAATGTGATAGCCACGGCCCCCGGAAAAGACGACACTCATTTTGCTCTCGCTAAAGCCGAAGTCGGATAAAAGAAACGTCAGGAGCTTTTGCGTCTCCTTCTTTACCAATTCCAGCATCTCACTGTAGCTCCTGGGAGCATTTCTCAGGTGATCGGCATCCAGGTCGAAGATGAGGTCGGAGCCCTGCCAGAGCTTTTCTTTCATAGTGGGCGCGCCTGGCCTCTGGTAGTAGGCGGCAGAGTGATAGACGTGGCGCGGCACCATTGCCCGCACATAATCAACCAGTTCTCCTCGTGAGAAGAAGGACTTATGCCGGCGCATGCCGGAGTCGTCGAAAAAGAGAAAGCCCCACTCGCGAGAAGCAAGGCTGGGAGGGGCCTCCAGGGAGGATTCAATGTAATAGCCCCGGAACTTGGAGACCAGGAAATTAAAGGTTAGAGCGTTCAGCCTCCCACCTTCCATAGATATCCGGCCGGCGATCGGCAAAACAGGAAACCTCGCGACGAAAAGCATCCCTATCAGCCAGGTCGATATCGGCCCAGATCAAAGCTTCCTCAGATCCGGCCTCGGCCAAAACCCGGCCACGCGCATCTATGATCAAAGATCCACCGCCAGAGGCCCAGTTGCAGGCCAGATGGGGCATCTGGTTTTCGATGGCCCGGGCCATGGCCAGCGCGCGCCACTGCCCCTGCCGCAGCTCGGGAAACTGGGCCACGGTCACCAGGAAATCTGCGCCCTGCAATGCGAGGGAGCGCGCCACCTCGGGAAAACGCAGGTCGTAGCAGATCTCCAGCCCCGCCCGGCCCCACTTCGTAGCTGCAGGCGAGATGACATCTCCGCCGTCAAAGTGCTCCTTCTCCGCACCGAAGGGATGGATCTTGGGGCGAAGCACTAGGCCGCCCCGGTCGAGGCAAAAGCCCAGGTTCTGCCGGCCGCATCTCAGCGAGCCGATAAGAAGGCAATTGTGCTCCTCTGCCAGGGCCCGAAAGGGATCAAGCGAGGGATATGGAGGCAGGTCGTGCGCCGAGGAAGAAGACTGCAAAGATGGTTCATAGCAAAAGCCGGTCAGAAACAGCTCAGGAAAGACCAGAATCTCAGCTCCTTTTGCCAGGGCAGAGCCTGCCATCTGCAATGCGCGAGAGAGATTTTTTTCGGGAGCGCAGGGCTCTACGGAAAGCTGGAGGCAGGCGGCTCGCATATTAAAAATAGGGCAAGTTCGTATATATTAAGACATACCTGGTCAAATATAGCCAAGGTTGAATGGCCAAGAGCTACAAGCTGCGCATTTATGAGATTCTGGAGTCGACCAATGCAGAAGACAAAACCGCCGAGGCTGTTAACCTCTTTATGCTGGTACTGGTGGTCCTTAATGTCACCGCCGTGTTCCTGGAAACCGTCGAGAGCATCTATGCGGCTCATAGAGTTCTGTTTCATTACTTTTCAGATATAACCGCACTGGGAAAACTGGCTGGTGGGCTGATTATAATTTTAGGCGTGGCCACCTTTGCGCTGCCTACGTCTATCCTCACCTCAGGCTTTGTGGATGAGCTGGAGAGACGCCGGGTGGAGAAGGAAGCCCAAGAGAAAGAGAGCCCGCGATGAAGGCCCATAAATTGTTCTGGAAAGATTTTAAATGCAAAGCGGCACTCCATAATTTCCGGCAATGAATCAGGACCTCAAGACACGCATCTTCGGCATACTGGAACCAGGAGATGAAGACAGCAAGTACTTCGACCCGTTCATCATGGGCCTGATATTATTAAACGTAGCAGCGGTGGTGCTGGAGACGGTGCATTCGATCTACACCCCGTACGCGCGACTCTTTCACATTTTTGACGTGTTTTCCGTGGCAGTTTTCACAGTTGAATACATCCTGCGCGTCTGGAGCTCTACTGTGGATTCCAGATACAAAGATCCGGTGCGGGGCAGGCTGCGATTCCTCGTGACGCCCATGGCCTTGGTCGATCTCATGGCAGTGCTGCCCTACTACCTGCCGGTTTTCATCCCTGATTTGAGGTTCATGCGAGCCATGCGCCTCTTCCGGCTCTTCCGGGTGCTGAAACTGGCGCGCTACTCCGATTCGCTGCAGACCTTCGTGGATGTGCTGCGGATGAAGAAGGAAGAGCTTTTGCTTATGCTGTTTGGCATCATGATCCTGCTCGTCATCTCATCGAGCCTCATGTACGAGGCGGAGAACGTCGCCCAGCCGGAGGCCTTCTCCTCAATTCCCGCGGCCATGTGGTGGGGCATTGTGACCCTGGCCACAGTGGGCTATGGAGACATCTATCCAATCACACCCTGGGGCAAGTTCATCGGCTCCATCGTAGTGCTGCTGGGGATCGGCCTCTTCGCCCTGCCTACGGGCGTTCTGGCCTCCGGCTTTGCCGAGGTTTTGGCCAAAAGAAAAGAGGAGCAGAAGATGCAAAAATATAGATGCCCGCACTGCGGACGGTATATCGGCGACAGGGCCTGCTCCTCCGGTCCTGATGATGAGGAGCATTAGGAAAATAATTAAGGCACCATGGGCGAATGAACCATAAAGGTTTTCAGCAGGCACGACACGAAATAATCGTAATATGCCAGATATCGCTCTCATCGGGGAGAGGACCTTTCTCTATGAAAAGCTCTTCGCAGATTTGGGGGTAAGTTTTCAGTTTCTATCCTCCGACGTCCTGGGCAGTCCATTTCTGCCCAAGTTCAAGATGGTCTCGATTCCCACGGGCTTTGCCAATCCAGAGTACTCCAAAACGCTGCCAGCACTAAAAAGGATGAAGTCGAATATATCAGACTTTGTGAAAAGAGGCGGAGTGCTGACCGTCTTCGGCCCGATGGTGCCCGAGCACGAATATGACTGGCTGCCCCTGACGCTTTGCTATGTCTGCGAACTATCCACCCAGAGCATTGATTCCTGCGAACACGAATGTTCCTGCCTGCTATGCACCAGCACGCCGGAATGCGACGGTTACCTGATCCCGGGAGAAGGCTTTGAAACCATCTTAAAAGACGAAAAAGACAGAGCCATCCTGGTCAGAGCAAAGTTTGGAGAAGGACAGATCGTGGCGACCTCGGTACACGAATTTCCTGCAGCGAAGTACTTAAAGTGGGCTATAAGCCGAGCCAAGCCGGCCAGGCTTTGAGGAGATGAGTACCCTGCCAGAAGAAATGCCCATAAATGAGAATATGCCTGCAAAAAAAAAGAGCAAGCTACGGGAAGAGATCGAAGGATTGCTGAAGGAGAAAGGAATAACACTTGAAGAGCGGATATCCGTTATGAGCCTGGATACAAAGGAAGCCTATTATTTCGATGATTATCCGCAGGCCCTGCAGTTTCTTAAAGAAAAGAAAGGGCGATGGTACCTGACAACGCCGGGAATCAGACGCAAGGTGTGACATGAGATACGACGGACGAATCTATCTGCAGATCAAATATAGTACAATGCAATCTTCGATCGCCTTAAGATTAAGACAGGTCTGCTGGCGGAATTGGCCACATCATAAGCGGTGCTTCCGATCCGTCCCTTCTTTATGGCCACTGCTCCCTGGGAACTCATAGCGATAAGAGATACATCCTGCATCTCTGCTTCATAGCGAATGGCCTCCACGGGATGGCCCACCACCACCTGGGCTTTGACACTTATGCCTTCCTTGCTCAGTTCCAGGAATAGCTCATTGATCTTTTGCTTGGCCTGGACAACGTTGGCCTCAATCTCTTCCTCGGTCTCACCTTTAGAGACGACATTGAGAAGCAAAAGCTCTCCAATTCCCGGCAAGCCCTTCAAGAAGGAGAGAGCAGCCTCGGCAGGTTGAGAGAAGTCGGTGGGAAAGAGCACCTTGGCGAAGATTTTTTCACAATGCCTATTTTGGTCTGCGCCCTCCAGATCCCTGTAGCGCATGATCAAAAGGTGCGTATTTCCATAACGCAGGACATTTCGGGAGGCGCTTCCCAAGAGTACGCTCCTAATAAGACTCTTTCCCCGCGCCCCCATGGCCACGAGGGAGACATTCTCATCCTCAGCCACTCTCTGGATGGCGCTTGCCACCTCACCCTCTAAAACGGTCACTGCCTTTACTTTGACGCTCACACCTGGAATCTTAACGGCGCTCTTCATCTCAGAAAGCCTTTTCTCGGCTAATTTGACCTCGGCCACCGGATCCCAGAACCTGGTAATTGCCGGCCGGGCCACAACATTCAAGAGAACAACCTCTTTTACACCGGGAATTTCGCCAATGCATTCGATGACATTTTCCGCATGATTTGAAAAATCTGTGGGAATCAGAACCTTTTCGAACATATGGAATCACCCGAGAGTAATATATCATACCCATAATATTTCAAATTATTCTATGAATATTCTCCCAGGCATTCCAAAAAACCATCATGATCCTCAGGCAGGGATCATGCCCAAAGAATGAAAAACCCGGCGGATTATAGGCAAGTCTGATATGGGCAGTGAAGGCTGTGCTTTTTTATGGGACTATGATCCCGTCAAAAA
>JBAQXX010000116.1:0-3059 GCA_049299735.1 Methanothrix sp.
CCCCCGGATTTCCGCCGCAAAGCTGCCCCGCCGCCCCAGGCAGGCGCCCGCACGCCTGCAAGCGCACCCGCGGGTGGGCGGGGGGGCCGACGTGGCAATTGCCTAATTTATTGATTGGTGGATCAAACTGCCCGTCTAGACTCTTTCATTCATGGTTTGTAGACATCTATTTCATTTAACCGCTGAAAATCGGTGTCATTAGTAGCGATATTGGAAATGCCCTCGGATTTGATGACCGCCAGGTGAGTAGCATCGGATATTAAGAGCCCATATTTATTCGAGAGATCGACTGCCATGTCAAGCACGGACTCATCGCAACTACAAATTATGATTGGATATTCCTTGATATCAGAATAGGTCTTCCAGACCTGAGAGAGTCCCCTGATTTTCGCAGGGTTTTGCTTCAATACATTCGCTGCATCATGCTCTGAGCGCAGACCATAGGTATTTGTGGCTTCAGCGAGAATTAGTTTGTGAAGCACCTCATTAAGCACAAGAGTTGATGTGAATCCATTATATGCCCCTGATTCAATTGCAGTAAAAAATTCGTGGCAATGCGGGAAGAACTTGGGACGCCTCATTATAGATATAAAAATATATTTGCATCAATAAATACCTCAGAAGATAAAGGCAGTGCTTCCAGGGGATTTATCACAGCCAATCCTCAGATTCGACAATTTCATCAATGAGCTCTACATCATCCAGTGCTATTGAGCCTGCTAATCTCTCGGCAATGTTCTTGGCCGGATTGATGAGTATCTTTCCATCTTTTACATTCAGAAATAATTTTTTGCCCTCACTTATGCCCAACTCGGCCATAACGGAATTGGGAAGCTCAATTATTCCGCCTTTCTTAACAAGAACTTCCATTTATCTCACCACGATTTTACTATTATGCTTGGCATCTAAAAATAGATTTCCTAATCAATGAGGTTCAAGGCTCGCTGCTGCTCCCCCATCCCCCGGATTTCCGCCGCAAAGCTGCCCCGCCGCCCCAGGCACGTGCCCGCACGCCAGAGCGCGCACCCGCGGCAGTTTATCGCAGCCAATCCTCAGATTCAATTATCTCTTCGATCAGTTTTTGATCATCTAATTTTATCGAACCAATGAGCTGCTCAGTGAGGCTCTTGACCGGCTTGATATGTATCTCTCCATCCGTTACGCTTAGAGCTACTCGCCTTCCTTCACAAAGGCCTATCTCAGATAATATTGAGTTGGGAAGTTCCAACAATCCACCTTTTCGAATCACAGTTTCCAAATCAGTCGCCTGCCGGTTATTTCTCAATCGAAACCAATATGTTCTCCGCCAATGCAATTGTATTCACACCAGCCGGAGATCCTGCCCAATGATCGAGCTAACTGCTGAGATGATAATCGAGATCCACGACACCACTATCCAGCGCTATGGCGGCTTGCCTGGCATTCTGTGCCATGGCACCATTGATTATCTCGTCGACAGGATCAATGATGAGCCCAACCACTTTAAGAAGGCTGCTTTTGCTCTTCATCTGATTGCCCTTCATCCCTTCAATGACGGCCAGAAGAGGACTGGTTTTCAGATGGCAGACAACATTCTGAGAATGAACGGCATTCGCATTTCTGCAGACAAAGAAAGGATTTGCAGTATGCTCTGCAGAGTCGCCGAGTATAACTGCACACTCGACGCAATTGAGAAATGGCTCAGAGAAAATACACAGGAAATCTGATCATTACATCTCGGCAAGGCACTTCATCAGCTCATCATTCTCTTTCAGGCTCTTCTCAAGATGCTTGCGCTGCTCAAAGGTGAGGCCTTTTGCGGTCTTTTCTTCCTTCTTCCGGAGTGATTCTATCTGTTCAGGCATAGTTATACCTCTTAATTGCTCTTCTTGGATTAAATAGCTTCTTGATTGATGATCCTGGCAGCGTAACAATTTGCCGCTTTCACATACTCCCGCTCCGCTCTTCGGGCAGCCTCCCGGCCCTCCTGCTTCCCACACCCGCACCTCCAGAACCCAGCGCCCTTGCCCCTGCGGCCCAGGCCCTCGGGCCGTCCCGGAACCGGCGGCGATCCCCCAGCAGGAGCCCGACCGCGCCCTTCCCAGCGCCACGGATTTCTGCCGACGACTGCCACGCCTCCCCAGGCAGGCGCGCTCCCGCGGGTGGGCGGGGGGCCGACGGGGCAAACAGTCCAGGAGCCTGCATAGAAATCACGGGAAGCCCATAATATCAAAGTGGACGTCTTCTATAGCGGCCAAGCTCTACTATTATGATTGCGTTGGTCAGTTCATTGGGCGTGATGGAGGTCAAGAAATCTTTTAAAATTGTATTTATTTCGTGAGATTTGTATTTAAACGGCAATCTTAGAATGATCGCTCCGGGGTGCAAAGGATAACGCAGCAGTTCGCCGAAATCCGTATCTCTTGTTACTACTATCCGTTTGGTCTTAAGAGCATGCTGAATTATCGCTCGATCGCTCGCTGCCATCATGCCAATGTCTCTGACGTCTTCAACGTCGAATCCCAGCGAGCGCATCAATTCAGCGCTCGACCTAGGCATGTTGGCATCCAACAGAAATCGGATATCAGGCATATGCACAAATTTCTTCACTGGCTACGATCCTTGCTGCATATCCGATGGCAGCAAGTACGTCCTCTCTACTAAGTCCGTACTCATCAGCTACCTCGTTTATCTCCATGCCACCAGCAAGAGACCCCAGGACTATCTCCACCGGTACCCTTGTGCCTTTGATGACTGGTCTTCCATGTGAGATCTCCGGATCAATGGTTATCCTATCTTCAAGCATAATCTTCCCACATCATTATTGAACGCGCATCTTTATTAAAAGATTCCATTGCGTTGAATTTCGCCATTCAGGATTTCTGCCGGACAGATCGACCTTCCCGACATCCCTCCTACATCCTCATGCCCTTTTGCAGGAGCCACCACGACCCAGCGCCCTTGCCCCTGCGGCCCAGGCCCTCGGGCCGTCCCGGAACCGGCGGCGATCCCCTGCAGGAGCCCGACCGCGCCCTTCCCAGCGCCACGGATTTCTGCCGACGACTGCCGCACCCCACGCG